>JAIITD010000009.1 GCA_022737715.1 Veillonella sp. | reverse complement strand
ATTATAGCAGTGATTTCTTCAGGCTTCATTTTCATATATACCCATTCACCCCAATCTAATAGAGTCAGTTCGTACTAACGTTTTTTTCAATTCGTCTAAGCGACGTGCAATCGATCCATCAATGCGTTTATCACCGATTTGAATGATAAGACCACCCATAATCGTAGGATCTTGACGCACCGATAAAATAACCTCTTTGCCGGTCATCGCTTGTAATTTAGCTTGTACATCATCACGCAATGTATCAGTTAACGGTTCTGCTACGGTAACAACAGCTTCCAAAATGCCACGTGCTTCGCGAGATTTTTTTATGAAAGCTCTAATTGTATCTTGCAAATAACGATATCTGCCACGTTTAACCATGACATACATGAAATGAAGTACTGTCTTTTCTACAGCAGTACCAAAGACCTTTCCAAGTAAAGAAATCTTTGCATCTGCTTCCACAATAGGATTATTAATAAATCCTACCAATTCTGGTTGTTCATTAAGAACAGAGGCCACATATAAAAGATTGTCTTCTGTAGTTACTAAATTACCTTGTTCTTGAGCTAGCTCTAACATAGCTGAACTGTATTTATCTGCTACAATTTCTGTGCTCATAATATCACAACCCTATCGTTTTACTATCAAGTTTCGCAATAGCGTCTTCAATTAATTTTGTATTAGTTTCGCTGTCCATATCTTTTGCCACAACCTTAGTCGCCATCGCAACAGATAAGGAAATAACTTCGTTACGCAAATTATTCATAGCACGATCACGTTCATTTACGATATCTTGGCGAGCTCGTTCTTTTTCACGTTCAATTTGTTCACGAGCTGCTGCCAATTGTTCACGCGTAGTCGCTTCTGCTTGTTGCACTGCCTTTTCAACGATTTGTTGAGCCTCTTGGCGTGCATTCGCTATTTGCGCAGCATAATCAGCTTTGAATTGTTCCGCTTCATTACGAGCAGCTTCAGCATCTGCTAAATCCTTAGCAATGCGTTCTTTACGCTCTTGCATCATAGAAACCAATGGTTTGTATGCAAAACGGGCCAAAATCCAAACTAATATAAAAAAGTTTAGCATTTGAGCAAGAATTGTCCCTAGCGTTAAATCTACCAAGGTCGTTCCTCCTCGCTATTATCTGAACAATAAAATGAAAGCAACTACTACGCCGATGATAGGCATAGCTTCGATTAAGCCGATAGCTACGAACATTGTGGACATTAATTGACCGCGCAATTCAGGTTGACGTGTAATACCTTCAATAACTTTACTAGCTACCATGCCGTCACCAATACCTGCCGCGATAGCACCACAACCTACTGCGATTGCCGCAGCTAATGCGAATAAACCTTGAACTTCCATAATAAATCCTCCATTAAAATCAATGTTCTTCACTTAATGCCATGCCTAAATAGTTGGCTGTTAGAACTGTAAAAATAAAAGCTTGAATGATACCAATAAATAAACTAAAAGCAATCCAAACCCATGGTACAGGTACGAACCAAGGCAAATTATAAAGGATTTCCAATAAAATTTCGCCAGCTACAATATTACCAAATAGACGGAAAGCTAATGTGATAGGTTTTGCTATTTCTTCAAATATGTTTAGAACTAGCATAGCCTTATAAGGCTGTAAGAAATGATTAAAATAAGATAAGCCCTTAATTTTAATCCCCATTCCCCAAACTATAAAGCTACTGCACAATGCGAGTGCTGCTGTTGTATTAATATCCGCCGTAGGCGAAGTAACAGCATGTAGCGTTGGCAATAAACCAAGCTCATTACCAACAAAGATAAATAAGAAGAATGTGAATAACAATGAACTCACCATCGGCCAGTGTTTACCAAGCGTTGGCGATAATTGACCTTCTAATGCTTCCAATATAGTTTCCACTACATTTTGAACACCCGAAGGCACTAAAGCTCGATTTCGCGTAGCAAGCACGGAAATGATGATGACGATCGCCATCGTAATCCACGTAGCAATTAAGGTATCGATGTTAAACGATAAACCTAGCCACTGCACTACTTGATGGTGACCCGCATGCAGTTCCACAGACTCAACCCCTTTCTCACGTAGCAATATAAATTTTATATATATCCATATAATATATATCTATGTATTATCATACCTCTTTATAGGTATATAATCAACACTTCTGGAGTAAACAATTCGCGATTTACATATTAAAAATGCATTTTATGCATTTAAAAATTATACTAGAAGTATGTTCAGCCCTTATTTCATGCGATTTAACCTTATTCACCAATGTAATAAATTTTATTACTTACTTAATCGCCAAAATACGATATACAGAACAGGCTGTATAAGTACAATTGCAATGAATAAACTCTCAACTTTTACACCTGGTATTTGTAAGCCTATAACTACAAATGCACCAATCAATGCCAAGCGCCACATCATTTGGCGCCGAGCCTTGGCTACTGCCTGATGTGGGTTTCCATAAGCCAAGCCTTTACTGTGTAAACCTAACAGTACTAAATAGACCATCATGGTCAACATGCCCCATAACCAACCGAGCATATACTGGTTCCAGCCCACAACGTATTGGATGAGTAGGCCTAAAAAGGTAACAAAAAAACAGGCCCATAGCACATGACGTATGAATTTAATATATTGATTCATAAATACCTCACTATTTAACCTGTTTATATAACATATAAAAGCCTGTTACGGCACCGATTAAACCAAGAACAACCATGCATAGTGGCATGGTATCCATCCATGTATCCAGTTTATATCCTATCCAGATAAATCCACCGATACAAAATAGCAGGGTCAGCCCCGCCGATGTTGCCATCGCCAGAGCTTTCACCATATCCTTGTCCATATTATTTACCAAATCGATCTGGTCGATTAGCATCGCCTAAGAACTCGTGACGCAACGCTTGTAAAATACGTTCAGATGCCTTGCCATCACCATAAGGGTTAACGGAATTTGACATTGTCTTATAGGCTGCTTCATCGTGTAATAGCTCATAAGCAGCTTTATATACCGCCTCTTTATCAGTACCTACAAGGCGAACTGTACCAGCATCAACAGCCTCTGGACGTTCTGTAGTATCGCGCAATACGAGAACCGGTTTACCAAGAGCCGGAGCCTCTTCTTGAATCCCGCCAGAATCTGTAAGAATTAAGTAGGACTTAGCCATCAAGTTTGCAAACGGTTCATAATCTAGAGGATCGATGAGCGTTACGCGATCCACATCGCCTAATTCCTCTTGAACCACTTGACGAACCTTAGGATTTTTATGTACTGGGAACACCACTTGAATATCGTCAAAATCGTTTAATAAGTCACGAATCGCTTGGTATACATGACGCATAGGTTCACCAAGATTTTCACGACGATGTGTGGTAACAAGAACTGTACGCTTATTTGGATCAAGTGCATTAATAGCCGCATCATCGAACACATAATTGTCTTTTACCGTCGTATCTAGTGCATCAATTACGGTATTACCTGTGACATATAGGTGATCTGTATTAATATTTTCTCGTTTTAAATTTGCTTCAGAACTAGCGGTAGGTGCAAAATGATACGTCGCCAAAGAACCAGTCAACTTACGATTCATCTCTTCTGGAAATGGAGAGTAAATGTCGCCTGTACGCAAACCAGCCTCTACATGACCTACTGGGATTTCTTGGTAAAAGGATGCCAACGCACCTGCAAAGGTTGTCGTCGTATCACCATGAACGAGTACGACATCAGGTTTTGCTTCTTCTAAAACAGATTTTAATCCCATCAATGCACGATTAGTTACATCGTACAAAGTTTGACCTTGGCTCATGATATTCAAATCATAATCAGGTGTAATGTCAAACAGACGCAACACTTGGTCGAGCATATCTCTATGTTGTGCTGTTACAGTTACAATTGGCTCCATATCTGGTGCCGCTTCTAAGGCTTTTACAAGCGGAGCCATTTTGATTGCCTCTGGTCGTGTACCAAAGATAGTCATTACTTTCAACATTTACTCATCCTCCACAGAGTCTAATAAAAAAAGGGGCGCATTGCGCCCCTACATTGGTTACTCTTTTTTAGAGTCATCATCTGAATGCTCTAATGCTTTTGCCAATTCTTTGCGATCAAACGAAATCGTTTCATCTAAATCGCTGCGTTCAATTGTAGGGCGTGGTAAGGGATGTCCCGCCGCATCACTATGTGTAATTACACCTAAGCGACGAGCCACATAGATACTGCATAAGAAAATAGCTAAGACTAGTACACAACCAATCCAAGCATTCACCTCTGCAACGATAACCGAAACACCACCGAAGAGAGCGGTAACGGCATACATCATTAATACAGCTTGTTTTTGAGATAAGCCTTGTGCCAACAAACGATGGTGTACATGGCCTTTATCTGGTTTAAAGATAGGTCGTCCACTAATCTTACGACGTACGATAGCAAACAATGTATCTAGTATAGGTAAACCAAGAACGATAGCTGGAACAACTAAAGCAATGGTAGCTGCCGTTTTCACAGCCCCCATAACAGATATAGCTGCTAAGGTATAGCCGAGGAGCATCGAACCGGTATCTCCCATGAATATCTTAGCGGGATTAAAATTGTACCGTAAGAAACCTACTGTAGCACCTGCAAGAGCCAATGCGATACAAGCTAAATCAATTTGACCTAGTTGTAATGTCATCGCACATACGGCAATACAAGCAATAAAGGAAATCCCCGCTGCCAAGCCATCAAGCCCATCGATGAGATTAACAATATTTGTAAATCCTACAATCCAGAAAATCGTCAACGGAATAGCCCAATACTTCAAGTAAACTACACCACCCCAAGGAAGGTTGATAAAGTCTACGCGAATATCATAGGCCACAAGAATAGCGGCAGCAATAATTTGCCCCATCAATTTCGTCTTCGGCTCAATTTGTCGGATATCGTCCCAAATACCAACTAGTACTAAAATGACAGTACCCAATACGAAACCGAATAATTTATGGTCATGAGGAATACTATTGTTAAATAACACAGATCCCATATAACCAAGAAAAATAGCCAATCCACCAAGACGCGGAATAGCACCATGATGCACTTTACGAGCATCAGGTTTATCAATGGCCCCTACGGCAACGGCGAACCGTTTTACCAAGGGGGTTAGTGCAAAGGTTATGACGAGAGCCAACACAAAGGCCCACACATAATCAGGCACATACTCACTCATAAGTACACCTCCAACGACTCGAATTCAACAAATTCGAGGTTTCAACTTAGTTTGTTAAGCTGCGAATAGGTGCAGGAATACGACCGCCACGAGCAATAAACTCAGCTGCACTGTATGGACTTACTTCAATAATTGGAGCATACCCAAGGAGGCCGCCAAATTCAACAACTTCGCCAACTGTTTTACCAGGAACTGGAATAACACGGACAGCTGTTGTTTTATTATTAATCATGCCGATAGCAGATTCGTCGGCGATGATAGCAGAAATTGTATCTGCTGTTGTGTCGCCAGGAATAGCAATCATATCGAGACCTACGGAACATACACAAGTCATAGCTTCTAATTTATCTAGGGATAAACTGCCGCAAGACACAGCATCAATCATCCCTGCATCTTCAGAAACCGGAATGAAAGCACCACTTAAACCGCCTACGTGAGAGGATGCCATAAGGCCACCTTTTTTCACCGCATCATTTAACAGTGCTAATGCAGCCGTAGTGCCGTGACAACCACAAGAGGACAAGCCCATTTCTTCAAGTACATGAGCTACAGAGTCACCTACTGCAGGTGTTGGCGCCAAGGATAAGTCGATGATGCCAAACGGTTTACCAAGTCGACGAGAAGCCTCTTGTGCAACCAATTGACCAACGCGTGTAATTTTGAACGCCGTACGTTTAATCGTTTCCGCTACAACGTCAAACGGTTCACCACGAACAGCTTCCAAAGCATGTTTTACTACGCCTGGTCCAGATACGCCTACGGAAATAGCGCTATCACCTTCAGTTACGCCGAAGAAAGCACCGGCCATAAACGGATTATCTTCTACGGGATTACAGAAGATAACAAGTTTAGCACAACCAAGTGCATCATTATCTTTAGTAAGGTCAGCCGTCTTTTTAACGATAATGCCCATTTCACGAACTGCATCCATGTTGATACCTGTTTTAGTGGAACCAACGCCTACAGAACTACATACGATATCTGTAGTTGCTAATGCTTCTGGAATGGAATCGATAAGAATGCGATCAGCTTTAGTAGCGCCTTTCGTAACGAGTGCAGAAAAACCACCGATAAAGTTAACACCCACAGTTTTGGCAGCCCGATCAAGGGCTTCAGCAATCGGCACATAAGAGGTTAAATCACTACCTGCTGCCACCAAGGAAATTGGTGTTACAGAGATACGTTTATTGATAATAGGTACACCAAACTCACGCTCGATGTCCTCACCAGTTTTAACCAAATGTTCAGCTTCTTTGGTGATGCGGTCATAAATGCGATCGCAGAGATCTTTACCAGAGCTAGACGCACATTCTAACAAGCTAATGCCCATTGTAATGGTACGCACATCTAGCTTGTTATCGTGAATCATCTGATTCGTTTCAAGAATATTGTCGATAGATAACATGTGCGCCTCCTTATCCTACACGATGCATGCTAAGGAAGATATCTGCATGTTGCGCACGAATTTCTACGCCTAATGTTTTACCTAGTTCGGATAAAGCATCTTGGATGGATGTTAAATCCTTTACGTCGTCAGTTTCGGTTTCACACATCATAATCATATTAAACAAACCTTCTAAAATTGTTTGATTAATAGATAAGATATTTACTTTATGGTCTGCTAAAATACTGCTGACACCAGCTATGATACCTACACGGTCGACACCAACTACGGTAACTACTAATTTCATATAATCACCTTTTCTGACTCACTACAAACTATGTAAATGAAAATTCATTCATTCTATAAACTATATTAATATATTATATCACATATATCATAGTAACAGCGTGAAAACTTTATGAGAATACTCATTCAGTCTCTATGGTGCCATTTAATGCGGCATTGACGATTTCCTCACCCGCAGTAAGTAAGGCTACAAGACCTAAATCACCTTTGTAACTTTCACCATAAATCTTGTATAAATCTTCGGTACCAGATGGTCGAGCCACGAACCACCCTTTATCGGTTTCTACGCGTACGCCATCGATTGGCATATCATTATACAGTGATGTGGTACGAATATTAGTAATTGGATCACCATCAACAGTAGTAGCAGTAATTAGTTCCGCACTCATTTGTTTTAGAATTTGTTTTTGTTCTTTTTTACATGGTGCATCAATACGACCAAATTTCGGATTGCCAAATTCCTCAACAAACTCGCCAGCCATTTTTAGCGCAGATTTGCCCATAACGGCCATGATTTCCATGCCGAGCAAAGCCATAATCATGCCATCTTTATCCGTAGTCCATACTCTGCCATCCTTTTTCAAAAAGGATGCGCCCGCACTTTCTTCACCGCCTATACCAATCGTGCCATCAAATAAAAGTTGCGAGAAATATTTAAAGCCTACAGGTACTTCAAATACAGGGATTTCTGCACTAGCAGCCCATTTATCAATCATCGTGGTACATACGACGGTCTTGCCAACGCCCTTATCTTTCCATCCGCGCGTAGTAAATAAATAGCGAGCTGCTAACGTTAAAAATGTATTAGCCGATATAAGTCCACTGGACACAACAATACCATACCGATCATAGTCAGGGTCATTACCAACGGCTAAATCAAAATCACCAATTCGATTAATAACCGACGCCATAACATGAGGGGACGAACAATCCATGCGAACTTTACCATCATGGTCGTAGGTCATAAAACTAAAGGTCGGATCATAGTCATCATGAATGATGGTTAAATCAAGACCATATCGTTCTTTAATAGCATTCCAATAGCTGGCACCGCTACCGCCTAATGTGTCCACCAGTACCTTAGGACCAGCTGCCTTAATGGCATCCATATTAATAACATCGTCCAGTTCTTCTACATATAGTCCTTTATAGTCATATGGTACTTGTGCAGTAGGTTCAATATTATCAATACTAATGCGCTTAAAGTCCTCGCTTTCACAATAGGCAGTCAAATATTCATTAGCGCGAATTTCAATCCATTTTGTCACTACCGTATCGGCAGGACCGCCAATGATTGTATTATATTTAATACCACCATTGTCAGGCGGATTATGAGACGGCGTGATAATAATGCCATCCGCTTTATCGTCATGTGCTTCATTATATCGAATAATAGCACGCGATACAGAAGGAGTTGGCACGAAATCCATATCGCAATCAACCATAGCGGTAACGCCATTGCCCGCGAGCACTTCAAGGACCGTCACTAGAGCCGGTTGCGATAATGCATGTGTGTCTTGGCCTACGAATATAGGCCCTGTAGCACCAAATTTTTTGCGACCATCACAAATGGCTTGTGTAATAGCCGCCACATGAAGATCTGTAAATGTACCATCAACGGAGGTACCACGATGGCCAGATGTGCCGAATGAAACCAATTGCGTAGGATTTGTCATATCTGGAACATTATCAAAATACGCATCTACAATGGTCTGTACATCTATAATATCTTGTTCTTGAACAGGTTTCCCTGCTAATGCATGAGCCATGCTAGCCTCCTAGTTCTAATCTTTATGTTCTATATAATGAGCATTATCCTTACATTCTTTGACGAGATTTTCTATCGGCGTCGGCACGACAGGTGTGGTAAACCCTTTACCGATAACCTCTTGTGCATCTGTAATGAGAATGAAAGCCTCATTATCTACTTCTTCTATAACTTCTTTTAATTTATTGACTTGTAGCAAATTAACAGCTACCATTACAATCTGTTTCGGCGTTCTCGTATACGCACCGATACCATTAATAATCGTCGCTCCACGGCCAACCTTACTAATGACCGCATCACAGACCTCATAAGTTCGATAGGTAATGATGAAAGCTACCTTTCGTTGATTAAAGCCAATAACGACCTTGTTAGTAATAATCGTATATACATACAAAGATACGAGTGTAATCGCTACGGCCTCTAAACCAACTACAAACACAGCAGCCGCTAAGATGGCCGCATTGATGACGCTATTAATAGACCCCATTTGAAGGCCATAGTATTTTCGGACTATCAGTGCAATTGGATCAAGACCACCCGTATTACCACCAACGCGATACACCATACCGAGGCCTACCCCCGTTGTGATACCAGCCATCATGGAACTTAACAATGGATCTGAAATGACCGTATTATATTGCAAAAAGTCAAAGGCATCCACCATCCAGGACAACATGACGGTGCCGTACAATGTATTGACCACTACGCGCTTACCTAGCCAATGCCAGGCCGCCCAAAATATAGGAATGTTTAGAATCACATTCCACGTGCCCACGGAAAGCCCAGTAAGGTAATACAGTATAAGACCAATACCACTAATTCCGGTACTAACCAATTTATGCGGTAATACAAACGCATCGATGCCGGCACCAAAAATGGCACAACCAATGGCAACGATTATACATTGATATATATCATCCTTATATTTAGACCACATATAGGCCTCCCTAAATTGCCATTTCACTATAAATATTCTATAATTAATTAATTGAATATATAGCATAATCACTATATATTTACATACATATACAGTTTCATCATAAACTACTTAATGTTTATTTTCAATCACTTTTAATCTCATGTACGAATGCTATAGAAATTCGTACAAATCATATATCGCATCGAGGATTTTATGTCAAAAAGTATCGAACAATTAGGTCATAGTAAAATCAATATCGGTCTTGCTATTACGGGCAAACGCGATGACGGCTATCACAACATCGATAGTATCTTCCAATCCATTCGTTTGGCGGACTCCATCTACTTTGCCAAACATCACTCCGTTGTATTCTCCGGTGTAGCACCGGAGTTACCTCAATATATTCAAGATCTCATCCCTTACGATGAACGCAATTTGGCGTTAAAAGCATTGCGCGAAGTACAACAGTATACAGGTTGCAAGGCGGGCGCTGCGATTCATCTCATGAAACGCGTGCCAGCAGCGGCTGGTCTCGGCGGTGGTAGCGCAGATGCAGCAGCGATGCTACTGGGTCTCAATAAATTTTGGGATTTACGCCTTACCATGGATGAGCTGATGACATTAGGTGCTAAACTTGGATCAGATGTACCATTCTTATTAAAAGGTGGTACTGCCCGTGGTACAGGTCGCGGCGAAGAACTCGTCTATCACCCATCCCCTGAACCTCATTGGCTATTATTGGTAAAACCTGAAATTTCTGTATCTACTGCAGCAGCCTACGGTCGTTATAACGGTCGGTCCAACGCAACATCAGATACAATTACCAATGTACTACACCATTTGGAACAGAATGATATGTATGGGGCTTTCACAAATAGTGCTAATACATTTGAAGAATTATTATTCCCTGATCACGAAGAACTGATTACATGTAAAGAGTTCTTTACGAGCCGTGGCTATCCAACCATCATGACCGGCAGTGGCCCTACCATGGTTGTGTTATTAGAAAAGCCAGCTCAAGCATTGTCCTTACAAGAAGAGATCAAAAAAGCTGGTCATAACTGGCTTTCACTAATTACAAAAACCTGCACACAGGAGGAGGTACAATGACAAAACGATTGCAACCTATACGTCTAGACGCTTATAAACCATTAAGCGAAGTGGTAAGTGAAACATTGCGCTCAGCCATTCAAGACGGCACCCTTAAACCAGGCGAGCGCCTCATGGAAATTCCTCTTGCCGAAGAGCTCGGCGTGAGCAGAACCCCTATTCGCGAGGCGATTCGCAAACTTGAGCTTGAAGGATTTGTCGTTATGGTTCCACGCCGTGGTACCTATGTGGCGAATATTTCATTAAAGGATATTACCCAAGTATTCGAAATTCGTTCCGCCCTTGAAGAATTGGCCGCAGGCCTTGCAGCAGAGCGCATTACAAGCGATGAAATAGAAACGCTAGAGCGCATGCTCGTAGAAATCGGCGACCACATGGAAAACAAAGATATGGATAGTGTAGTAGCAGCAGACGTAGCATTTCATGAAGTTCTCTACAAGGCTTCCCGTAATGAGCGCTTAGCAGACATCGTTCACAACTTGCGAGAACAAACATACCGCTTCCGCAGTTTTTCCATGAACCAACCAGGTCGTTTACGGAAAACATGGGAGGAACATCGACTCTTGGTTGAAGCCATCGCATCCCATAATGCCGTACAAGCGCGCAAACTAGCCCGCGTCCATATGGAACATTCAGAACAAACCTTATTACAAGGCATGGAGGATGCCAAATCCTTTAGTACAGAAGATATATAACACTTAATAATTGCATACTTTGCTACATTTTACACGCATACATAGATATAATTTATATTAATGTATGCGTGTTTGTTATATTCTATAGAAGAATATCTCATTTTTTGGTACAATAGATACAAATTCTATAGTGTTATTAAAGAAAGGTGAGTTTTATGGAAGCTCTACTCAATGATGCAGTCTCCACGGTCAATACGTACCTGTGGAACTACTTGATCATCTTTATTCTGATCGGTGCTGGTCTATTCTTTACGATGACTACTGGTGCCGTCCAAATCCGCATGTTTAAGGAAATGGTTCGACTTGTCGCTTCTGGTGCAGGTTCTAAAACAGAAAAGAACCATGTATCCTCATTCCAAGCATTCTGCGTTAGTACCGCATCTCGCGTAGGTGTTGGTAACATCGCTGGTATCGCTATCGCCGTTGTACTCGGCGGTCCTGGTGCCGTGTTCTGGATGTGGGTTATCGCCCTTATCGGTGCTGCTACTGGCTTTATTGAAAGTACACTAGCTCAAATTTACAAGGAACCAGTTGCCAAAGGCGGTTTCTACGGCGGTCCTGCCTACTATATCCGCTATGGCCTTAACAACAAATTCCTAGCTGTTTTATTCGCTATTTTAATCAGCATTACCTATGGCTGGATTTACAACTCTGTACAAGCCAACACATTAGCCGCATCCCTTCAAATTTTCAATTTCGATGTAGCCTATACCGGTGTTGTTGTAGCTGTACTTGTAGGTCTTATCATCTTTGGTGGTATTAACCGCGTTGCAAAAGCATCTGAAATTATCGTTCCAATCATGGCTGTTCTTTACATTGCTACGGCCTTATTCGTAGTCATCTCCAATATCAGCCAATTCCCTCATGTAATCTATACAATCGTTACATCTGCATTTGAACCATCTGCAGCCGGTGGCGGCCTATTAGGCGCTACTGTAATGAACGGTATTAAACGTGGCCTATTCTCCAACGAAGCCGGTGAAGGTTCTGTACCAAACGCAGCTGCTACAGCCTCTGTTAACCATCCAGTAGAACAAGGTCTTGTGCAAGCATTTGGTGTATTCCTTGATACATTCATTATTTGTACAGCATCTGCTTTCATCGTTCTCATGGTTGGCGACTATAGCACAACAGGTCTTACTGGTGTAGCACTTGTTCAACACAACCTAGCTCAAGAACTTGGTTCCTGGGCACCTACTGCTGTTGCTGTATTCATCGTCATGTTCTCCTTCAGTTCCCTTATCGGTAACTACTACTATGGTGAAATCAACATCAGCCACTTAACAGACAAAAAATATTGTCTCCATTTATTCCGTATCGGTGTAATCCTTATGACATTTATAGGCTCTATCGCATCCCTTGATCTCGTATGGAACTTGGCCGATTTATTCATGGCCTTCTTGGTATTAACCAATATTAGCTCCATCGTTCGTATGGGTCGTACAGCAGGCCTTGCTCTTGACGATTACATCAAACAACGTAAAGCCGGTATCGATACACCAGTATTTAACCGCTCCGTTCTTAATCATACATTCGGTATTGTATGGTGGGGCGACGGTCAAACTACGGACTCCTCTGTACCTGCTACACCTGTAGAAGATACAATCGAAAAATAATATAATATACTGATTTTTAGAGTCTTTATTCTTTGGAATAAGGGCCCTATTTTTTGTGAAAGCTCTAACTGTTTTTTATCATATCCAACTATAGAATATAGTTAACATTGTATGTAGGGTATTTATTCGCTTATGTCGAATACAATAAATAGCAAGACATTTAAACGATCCATTGATTCTGAATTATCAGGAGGACTTTTATATGCAAAACTATAATCCTTATGAAAACATGTTAAACACACTCGATGTAGCGGCCGAAAAACTTGGCTATACTAGAAATGATTATGAAGTACTACGCCATCCAGAACGAGAACTAAAGGTATCCGTGCCACTACAATTAGATAATGGTGAAGTTCGCGTATATGAAGGCTATCGTTGCCAACATTCCACATTGCGTGGCAGTGCAAAAGGCGGTCTCCGTTTCCATCCAGATTCCGATGAAAACGAAGTGCGCGCATTAGCGGCTTGGATGACTATAAAAAATGCTATCGCTAATATCCCTTATGGTGGCGGTAAAGGCGGTATCAAGGTTGATCCTAAAACATTAAACCCTCGCGAATTAGAACGGTTAACGCGTAACTTTGTACGTCGCATTGCACCTATCATCGGCGTTAACACCGACGTTCCTGCGCCAGATGTAAATACGAATGCCCAAATTATGAGCTGGATTGTCGACGAATATAGCACATTAAAAGGCGAATGGAGCCCAGGTATAGTTACAGGCAAACCTATCGAAGTGGGCGGTTCCCTAGGCCGTAATGAAGCCACAGGTCGCGGTTGCCTTATCGCATTACAATGCTATTTAGCTAAAAAAGGCTTAGACATCAAAAACATGACTGTCGCAGTTCAAGGTTTTGGTAATGTCGGCTCCGTAGGTGCCCGCCTTATTGCAGAAGCAGGTGCTAAGGTCGTAGCTATCGGCGACGTAGCTGTTAATCTATATAATCCAAATGGCCTCGATGTTGAAAAAGCTTATGAATACGCTAATTCTCACGGTCGTTCCTTGGTTGGTTACTCCGAACCAGGTATGACTACGATTACGGGACAAGAATTATTAGCACAAGACGTAGATATCCTCTATCTAGCAGCCCTTGAAAATCAACTTAACAAGGACAATATGGAAAATGTACGCGCTAAGATTATCTTAGAAGGTGCTAATGGGCCAACTACAAATGATGCGGATACATACTTCTTTGAAAAAGGCATCGATATTATTCCTGACGTACTTGCTAATGGTGGCGGTGTAGTTGTGTCCTACTATGAATGGGTACAAAACAAAGCTGGCTTCTACTGGTCCCTCGAAGAGGTAAATGAACGCCTCACTAGAAATATGCAAAACAGCTTTGAAGCAGTATGGCAAATGCAACAAAAATACAATGTGGCCCCTCGCCTAGCTGCATACATGGTAGCTCTCGAACGACTTGTCATCGAAGCGACACTTCGTGGCTACAATTGCTAAGGTTATTCTCCCACAATTTCATATAGCAAAAGGACTGGCTTTCCATTGTGAAAGTCAGTCCTTTTATATTACATGCTATGTAGTTATTTAATAGCGTTCATCAAAGCGGCTACTGTACGGCGAGATGCGAGAGCTTTCACCAAGGTAGCACCTACAACACCTGGAATCGTTTGACCAATCAATAAATTGATCACCAACGCCCAGTATGGCACGCCTACGAGTGGGCTAAGCCACAATGGTACACATAATGCAGGAACTAAGATGATTGGCAGCATCGCCCACCACGCGCTAAGTCCAGCGCGGCGCATCAATACGATGATACCGGTCGTCAAAATACCAACACCAAAGCCCCCTACCATATCAAGGATACCAAGGCCACCGAACAAGAAATTAGAAATGAGGTTACCTATGCCCATAGGAACAATTAAGAACGGAAAGGCATAAGCAAGTGCATATAAAGATGTGGCTATACGAATTTGGTATGCACCAAAGGAAATACCTTGGGTGAGATAAATTAGAACAATATACAATGCTACTACCATAGCAGAAATAGTCAATTTTCGTGTAGAGATCATGCACTCACCTCCTTTTCAATAAAAAAGAGCATGGCAAAACTACCATGCTCGAATGTGCTTATGATTTCCGTAGTTTTGTTTAGAGACAGGATGGTTTCAAACTGTCTTATGTAGTTGTTCGCCGTTTGGCGGTACACTTATATTAGCATACTTTATGAATTACGGCAATGTACTCTGTGCCTGATAGAATTGATTGCTTTCGCACCCGCTCCAGCTAGCTTAACGGTCTTCGGCCTAGGGCCTTGACCTACTAAAGTCGCTCTGCGAAAGCAATCAATTCTATTGCATAACGGTATATGCTCAATTGCATTCTTTAAGTTATGCTAACATTGGTCCGCCAAAGGGCGAACAACTAAATTTAACAGGGCTTCGGGAGAGGGCCTCAACCTACTAAAGTCGCTCTGTAGAAGTAGTCAATTCTTTAGCATAGCAGCCTATGCTCAATTGCATTCTTTACGTTATGCTAATATTGGTCCGCCAAACGGCGAGCAACTATATTTAACGGGGCTTCGGGAGAGGGACTCCACCTACTAAAGCGCGGGATCTTCTATTCCGTTTGCTCGGAAGGCTTCTTGGCGGTCGATGCAGGTGCCGCAATGGCCGCATGGGCGGTCACCGCCTTCATAGCAAGACCAGGTGAGTTGGTATGGTACGCCAAGGCGTAGGCCTTCGCGGACTACGTCGGCTTTGTTGCTATTGATGAATGGTGCTTCAAGGGAGCATTCTTTGCCAGAGCCTTCAAAGATGGCATCACCCATGGATGTGTAGAAGGTTTCGGTGCAGTCTGGGTATGCATTGCCAGCCGCATCGTCGGCATGGGCGCCATAGTAGATATAGCCACAATCGAGGGATAGTGCTAAGGATGCTGCAGCAGATAGGAACAGACCATTTCTAAATGGCACATAGGTGCTAACAGGTCCTTCCCCATATTCGTCTTGTTGTTCTTTATAGGAACCAGTAGGAACGGCCTCTGTAGACTGCGTCAGCAAGGATGAGTTACTGAATGCAAACAATTTTGTTACATCCATCGTCTTTCCTTCTATGCCATAGTATGCTAATACGTTGGCCGCTGCCTCTAATTCCTTGCTATGTTTTTGGCCGTATTGTATGGATAAGGGCACTACGTTTTCTTTGCCAAATCGCTCAATGGCGAGCGCCAAACATGTTGTGCTATCTACACCGCCGCTAAATAATACAACGGCTTTTTGCTTTTGTGCCATCGTTCCTCCTTATGAAAGCCTCATCCGAAGATGAGGCTTTGTTCATTAATATAGATATATGGGGCTAAGCTTTCACCATATGACATATTATAATTCAATATCGAGTTCTACAGGACAGTGATCACTGCCGAAGATTTGTTGATGAATTTTAGCCTCTTTAATCTTATCATCTAAGCGTTTAGATGTAATAAAGTAATCAATTCTCCATCCTACGTTTCTATCGCGGGCCTTGCCCATGTAAGACCACCAGCTATATTCATCAACCGCATCAGGATACAAGTAACGGAATGTATCGGTAAAACCAGATTCCAACAATTCTGTCATCTTAGCCCGTTCTTCATCGGAGAAGCCTGCGTTCTTGCGATTTGTTTTAGGATTTTTCAAATCGATTTCATTGTGAGCCACATTGAGGTCACCACAGAGAATAACCGGTTTCTTTTTATCCAATTCTAATAGATATGCACGGAACGCATCTTCCCAAGTCATACGATAATCTAAACGCGCCAATTCACGTTGACTATTTGGCGTGTAGCAGCAAACAAGATAGAAATTATCGAATTCAGCAGTAATAACACGGCCCTCTTGGTCATGTTCTTCGATGCCGATACCATTTGTTACTGCAATCGGTTTAATGCGTGTAAATACGGCCGTTCCGCTATAGCCTTTTTTGACTGCGCTATTCCAAAACTGTTCATAGCCTGGTAATTCTAGTTCAATTTGATGGGGTTGTAATTTTGTTTCTTGCAAGCAGAAAATATCCGCATCTAATTCGTTAAAGGAATCGATAAAGCCTTTGGTTACGGCTGCACGCAATCCATTTACATTCCAAGATATTAATTTCATTGATACTCCTTATAAGGCATATATATACAATATTATTGGTGAAAGTTAGCTTTCACGAGCATGTTTATGTTTACGATCATGCTTAGCCTGAGCACGAGCTTGTCGCGATGCTTCATTGGCTTTCATTTCGCTTTCCTTACGATATCTAAAGTAATTCGCCACAACGGATAATAGGAAAATAATCATTACCGTTACGTTGAACAATCCAGGACCGTAGGTATATAGATGATAGCATAAATAGGCAAATGCAACGACCGATAAAATATGGTTTAACATTCTCATAATGTTTCGACCCCCGTTTGAATTGGGAATTCATCGTAGGTTACCCAATCACTGGAACTACCTACATATAAAGCTGAATTAAGACCTGCTTCACTCATAACAAGTAGAGCATTACATGCGGTAACGCCAGATCCACAATAGGTAACTACCGGTTTTTGTTGATAGATTTCATTATAGAACTCATTTTCTAAGTCCTTAATAGACCGTGGACCTTCCGAGGTATAACCACTTTCATAAAAATGATTAACAGCCCCTGGAATATGGCCTGTCATGCCATCCATAACATCGACTACAGAACCATCATAACGTTCTGGAGCGCGAGCATCGACGATAACATGAGAACCGGACTTACTCGCCTCTAATACCTCGTTACGACTCATGGTCATATCCGTTTGCAATGTATAATTAAATGTCGTTGGTTCCGTAGGCAAAGGCGTAGGATCCTTAGTCAACAAATGACCTTCTTTCACCCATCGTTCAATACCACCAGATAAAACGCGTACATCCTTAAGGCCCATGTAACGCAAGGTCCACCAAAGACGACCGGCCAAGAAAATCCAAGAATCATAGACAACAACCTTGGAGTGTTCATTAATACCAAATGTCTCAAAGGTTTTCGCCAATTGTTCCATATCCGGCAACGGATGACGACCGCCATGTTCACCGATAGGGCCTGTCAAATCCTTATCTATATCTACAGGAAAAGCACCTTTGATATGGCCTCGTTTATAATCTTCAAACCCTCTAGCATCAAGGATAATAACCTCATCCATGATAGGTAGTAATTCGTTAGGAGTGATGAAATTAGACATAATAACTCCTTTCATGTGATTATATCGAAAAATACAAATCTGTTAATACCATTATATACGAGAGGAGTATAGAATACAATCAGCAACAGTTATTATACAAAAAAGAGGCTATGAAAGCCTCTTTAATATTATATCTTATCTATTTTTTGTAACTCATCGCCAATGCGCTTTACGATGCCGGTTACCAAAGCATTCCCCATAAAGAACATTCTCATACGATCAGATACTTCTTCAACCTCACCCTTTGCATTGAGTTTGAATTTTGTCCAATCATCTGGAAAATCTTGTAAGCGCTCCGCTTCAATTGGTGTAATCAAACGATATTTCCCATCAATTTTTAATAGATGGGTTGAGCGATTGACACTACCTTCCGATGTAAGCATTGTCCGACCCGGCAAATCTAAAGAATCATATTCACTCATGCCTCCCTCTGCATAGGTATACTCATGACCATCTGCTGAGGTACGTATCAACTTTTTAGGGCCCCGGAGATATTTAAACTTTTCAAGTTTATCTCCAGTAATATAATACTTATCATCAACTGTTTCTTCTGGAACTACGATTTTCCCCATTGTAATTGGTGTCTCAACAATTGGATTGGTTTCAATAGTATAGTAATATCCATTAGTCATCAATCCAGAATTCCAAAATTTACCATCATTGAAAGTTTCGGAAACCTCGGCAATATCACCTACTAACTGATTAGCATGTACGCGTTTTTTTACAGCTGTTCCTTCTACTGGAAACTGCCGGCCGAACAAACCATCTTTAAAAATATAGTTTTGATACTGTGCTAATCGTTCTTCTATAGTTGTATCTTTAGAGAATTTTGCTTCATATGTTGTATATAAGCGTTCACCCCATTTTGTGTCATTTCTAAATACAAAGAAGAAAACACGACGACGTCGTTGCGCACGTCCATAATCAGCAGCATTAATAACACGCCATTCAACAGAATACCCTAGTTCATTAAACGCGGCTAACATAACTGCAAAATCTCTTCCCCGTTGACTAGATGGAGCCTTTAGTAGTCTATCTACATTTTCGAGAATTAAATATTTCGGTTTAATAACCTCAGTAGCACGGATTATCTCCCAAAAAAGGACCCCTTTTTTACCTTCAATACCAAGTTCATTCTTTTTACTTCTTGCTACAGAATAATCTTGGCATGGGAATCCACCTACAATCATATCAACACCATTTTGCTTCATCTCTTCAAACTTCTCATTTGGAATGAGTGCAACATCGGTCCCGATATGTTCCATATTAGGGAATCTATATAAGCCTACTTCGTAAGCATCTTGAATCTTTCTCGATGGTTCATACTGATTGGAATATAGTGTTTGAAAGACCTCTTTACTTGAGTTCTCAAGGCCTACTATAAACCCACCTACACCATCAAACATAGAAAATATCTTCATCATAACCCCTTATTAATAAAATACTTCGAACATATTATATCAGATTCTGGAGAAGAGATCAAGATCGATTTTCTATTTCTTTTCTAATTTTATAAGTTCTTTTCTCGTTACCAACCAATGCGATGTAGCTAAATCCTCTAATTGATCCCTATAAAGTATTATATTTAAAGGTTGCTCAGATAATATATTCCTACCAGTTAAATACCACTTAGGATATCTTCCTGATCCGATAGTTTCATCAATGCTATTAAGTGCCTCATGAAGAATTTTTTCTTCTAAACTTTCTCTTTTAGCAGAAGCTACAGTATGAAACTTTACGACATCTGTATCAGCAGTAACTATATTTATAATGTATTCTTGAATGTCGGTCTTTTCAAAAAACATAGCTTCTATTTGTACAATATCATCATACTTTAATCGGCTTTTATTGGTACCAACCTGTACCCATAACCAACATAATAAATATCGCTGTGTTGCACTATATTTTTTGTTAGTCAGCCACCCCTCTTTTAATTGCCCGTTATGCATATAAGACACTTCAAAAGCGAATGTGGGCATAGCTTTTTCCTTTAAATTAGTTTTTGCATAATGTATGGCAGCCTTTTCATCTATAACAATTTTCTTTCCATTCTTAAGAGTAAGAACAGTATCACTGCCTGCATGCTGCTTCTTTAACTCTCTAGAGACTTCAAAATCAATAATATATCCTTTTTCTTTGAATTTTTCATAGAGAAAATCAACCAAAAACTTATTTACGGCCTGCTCTCCCAACAAGTCATCTTCAAAATTAAATTTAGTTCTCTCACTATAATCCATAAATTATAACTCTCTCACTATTTCTGCAATGTATTCTCTATTTAACCAATACGTCTGCTTTGTAATCATTTGTCCATCTGGTAATTGAACTTTATCAGCAGCATTAGCAGCTTTTGGTCTAATATGGCAAACACCATTAAATTTAGCTCCTGGTAAATTATTTTTTACCCCTCTTGGCGTTTGTGTTAGTTCAACACCAACTGCTAATATGTCATGCACCGTTTGCCATAGATTTTTTAATTCGGTTTCAATAATTTGCTCCGGCATATTCCACAGCTTAATGCCTTTTAAATATGGTACTCTGTTAGGGTTCTCTCGTTCAGTCTCAGTAAATTGAAATACAACAAATAAGAACTTTGTATTTTCAAAGGTTTCATATACTTGGGATTCTTCCCATGATGCATTAAGCCATCTATCAAAGTCAATTTGTTCAAATGACATATGTTCACGCGGAACACCATTTGGTTCTAAACGTATAGTCTTAAATTTGATATTTGCCTTAGCAAATTCCTCTGTATCATCAAGGCTAGTGCCTTTTATACCAAGAAAATCACTGACTAGATTTGCATACATCGCTTTATTCTTGTTTTCTGCAAAGTTAATGTGATGCTTTAATTCATATAATGAACGACCAATGTAAGGTGCAAATCTTTCATGTAATAACTCATCAACTGATTTAGACTTCAATTCTTCTGGTTTGAAAACTGAGATTACGTCTTCATTCATAAGAATTCGCCTTATATAAGCAGTCATATATGAGTTCTTTAACGAATAGGCTCTCTGCTTTGCAGGGATATCTGAAAAAGGTTGCTTTCGCATACTCTTTGCATTAGCACCTTTTGTACAAGCAGCAAGATACATGGTATCCCCCTCAGAAATTTCATGAGCCTTACCCGCTTTGATTTTATCTATGATAATTTGCCAATCTTGCTTAACAATAGCTAAATCCGATTCAGAAAATTGATGGATAACGGATTTAAGAATAGGGAATTCACCTTTATTCACACCATCAATCCATTTATAAAACATAAGCAAGATTTTTTTATTCTTATGCCACAATGATGATTCTTCAAAAGTACGCTTATACTCTTCCATATAATCAATAATATTAAGTACCAATCGTTCCTTTGCTGAAAAGGATGTCTGCTTTGCATTTGTTTTTATACCGGTAACCTTTAATTCAAGATCTAAGTTAGCAAAATCAGCCTCTGCCCGACTATTCGGTGCCATATGAAATAACCCTTCTTCAATAATTTGACCGATACCGCCCTTATTTTTCTTTGTCTCTAGTCGATTGGATACATCATAGTCCTTTACGAGCTTGCCCTCTGCAGACTTCGCTACATCTAAAACTTCTTCAATGGATTCATAGTGACGTTCAAAATCCATTCCAACCACCTCCCATTCGTTAATTTGATTATACCAACTTATAAATATGAAATAAACATACACTGCATTGCATATCAATAAATATATTACATCCTCAAACAACCATTAATACTTTATAATATTTAATGTTTATTTAATAATTCTCAGTTATATGTATCTTTTTCGCCCCTTTAATCTATGCTATAATAATACTGATATCAACTGTATAGAATATAAAGTATAGATATTTTTTCATAAACGCGTTTTACAAGGAGTATAGGCAATTGAAAAAGGGTTATATTAAATTAATCTTAGCCGTAATTCTAGGGATTGCTGTTATTGGTGGAGGGATTTATTGCGCTTATCATTTCCTATCCAATAAAGCAACTACAATATTATATCGCTCTACAATTGAGGACAAGATCAATGCCTTACGCCCTTATATCGAGGCAGCTGATACATTTAATTTGAATAGTGTTGCCTATACCTATCAAATACAACCAACCCTTGAAGAATTGCGCAATCATACACATAATACGTCTGTAACATTACCTGACTATAAAAAATTAAAAGCTCAGCTTGAAGCAGCTAAAGAAGAAAGCTCTACACCATATGAGGATGTAAATAAAGCGACAGATGAGTTACTTACCATCTTATCGCAATTAATTCCTGTAGCTGACCAACTTCAAAACTACTATACAGATCGAACTTTTGAGAAAGATAATTTTGTAGGCAGTGATAATTTAGCTAGCCAATATGTACCATTAGCAGATCAATTCAATGCAGCCTATAATGCATACGATTTAGCACTTGAAAATCGCAATAACGAATTATATACAGAACGCATGAAAGAATTCGCTGATGAAAACAGAGTCAATGCAGTTAATTTCATTGAATTAAATATTCTATTATCTCAAACCATAGATATTATCGATCCTGATGGTAATACAGATACACAAAAGGTCGAAACTAATCTACAAGAAATCACAAAACGCTTGAATGAATTGCAACCTGGTACAAAACCAGAAACACAAGCGGCTGTTAAACAATATCAAGATGCGGTAAAAGAATTTGTTGCAGAAGCACGAAATTATATCATCATCAATTCCTCCTATGGCGAAGCATATACGCAATTATATGTAAAATACAATCGCATGATTGGCCGGGCTAACGAGGTTGATATGAACGATCTTGATGCGGTAGATAGCAAAAAATAATAATTGTACAACACAAAGGACCAGCCTTCCAGCTGGTCCTTTATTGTATTCCAAACAATACTACTTATTCTTTTTTCAAATCCTTTGTAATTACATAGTATTCACTAGGTGATGTGTGAATGCCCTTTAGATAGCTTTTACCAATCATATTAATCTTAGGATAACCAAGGAATATGGTAGCATTCTCATCGAGCAAAATTTGTTGGGCATTGATGATAGCATTGCGTGCGATTGTAGCATCTAACGTAGAGCCTGCCAGTGCCATAAGTTCATCAAAACGAGCGTTACTAAATCCAGAACCGTTATTCGGATTATCTCCATTTTCATTGCTTCCCCAATATTGTTTTAAAAACCATACTGGGTCACCCGTGTTAGCAGTAACGACACTGGAAACCAATAAATCATAATCACCGGTTTTAGCTAATTCATCAATCATCGTATAATCGACGATTTTAATCTGCACGTCAATACCAATTTTCTTATAATCTGCTTGCATAGCTTCTGCATAGAGCGTCAACTCAGGTCTAGATGTATAGGTATATAAAACTAATGACAGATTGTTACCATTCTTATCGACAATGCCATCCCCATTCGTATCACGCCATCCTGACTTAGCTAATAATGACTTAGCCGCATTAGGGTCGTATGGATGTGAATCCTTTAATTGTTTAAATCCATAATCAAGGCTAGGTGGCAATGGGGACTTACCAGCTATAAAGGTATCTTTCAAAAGGTTTTTAGCATAGCTATCACGATCTATACCAGCAATAAGAGCGGCCCTCAAATTAGGATCTTTCAATTCACCTTTTTGACTCATACGCGCCATTACATCCCGCAACGAGGATGCCTCTGTAACAGTATAATCTTTATTATCAGTAAATAAACTGTATTCACCAGGCCCAATGTTGATTGCCATATCGATATCACCAGACTGTAGTGCCATAGCTCGCGTATTGGCATCATTGATGGCCGGTACTTCTACTCGTTTAAACGGCACGTCACCATCCCAATAGTTTTCATTAGCAGCTAGTTCAGCGCGTTCCTTGGTAAAGGATGTCACCACATACGGCCCGGTTCCAATAGGACCATCAGAACTAAAGTTTCGACCCTCTCGTTCAGATTGAACATCTACAATAACGAATAATGGATCTCCTAATGAACCTGGTAAATTAGGATATACTTTATCCGTGTGAATCGTTACTGTTTGACCGTCTGCTGTAATGGAATCATAAGTAAAAAACGTCTTCGCACGATTACTTTTAGCAAAGGTACGCACAAGAGACTCTTTTACGGCTTGGGCCGTCACCTTTCGACCATTAGAAAACTTAGCCTTGTCATTAATGGTGAAAGTCCACGTTTTTCCATCCTCGGATACGGACCATTTCGAAGCAAGCCAAGGCTTTGCTTTCATCGTATCGTCAAATTTAACAAGCGTTTCACCAATACCATAACGTACTACAACCCAGCTAAAATAGTTCTCTGTAGGTTCTAATGTACTAGCAAATCCTATGGCACCTACACGCAAAACATCTTTGTCAGCACTAGAATTCGTCCCACAACCAGTCAGACCAACTACGACAAGACCTAATAGGGCACATGTAGCCAGCACTCGTTTTATTTTTTTCATATAATCTCCTATTACTAATCTATATACTCGGCTTGATGTCTATCAAAATATGTTCATATGAATACTTTCCAATATACCCCCATGGGTATATTATTTGTTTATCATATCCTATTTATCGAAAGTTCTCAATCATCTAATATATATTTAGCAAATAGAAAAGATAAAAGCCTTCGCATACGCGAAGGCTTTCACCAATAAGATTATATATTTGTATCATTAGTAATGGTATCCATCGATAATGGATTGTGTGGTTTACCAATTTCAAAAATAGAACTCAATAACACCTTTGTATATGGATGTTTAGCATCTGCTAGATGGAACGCATCTAGTTCTTCAACGATAGCACCTTTATACATGACTACAACCTTATGGCACATAGTACGAATGAAAGCGATATCATGAGCGATGAACAAATATGTTAAATTCCGTTTCTTTTGCAATCTAGCGAGTAGATAGGCAATAGAGTCTTGCACAGATACATCAAGGGCACTCGTTGCCTCATCGAATACGAGGATTTCAGGTTCCAAAACGATAGCTCGTGCAATAGCTACACGTTGACGTTGACCACCAGACATCTCATGAGGAAATCGATGCATGAACTCGCGCGGTAAATCTACCATTTCAAGGTAATCACCAGCGATTTGTTCTTCTTTTCCTTTTTCAAGAAGACCAAAATTATATAGTGGTTCAAGGATAATATCCTTAACCTTCATGCGTGGGTTAAATGCAGCTGATGGATCTTGGAATACCATTTGAATTTTCTTTCGGTATTCTTTCGTTTGCTCAGAGTTCATATGTTGAAGCTCTACACCATCTACATAAATCTCGCCTTCTGTAATAGGTAACATCTTCATGATCATACGAACTAGAGTTGTTTTACCAGAACCAGATTCACCTACAATACCAAGAGATTCCCCTTTTTCAAGGGTAATGTTGATATCTTTACATGCTTCTAGCTCTCCGCCAGTCGGAAGAGGGAATCGTTTGCATACATTTTTAATTTCTACTGCGTAGTTAGTCAATGTAACGACCTCCTTCCAATGTTGGTACCGCATCTTTTAGTTGTTTTGTGTATTCATTAGATGGGTTTTCTAAGATTTCTTGTGGCGTACCTGCATCTACAACACAGCCCTTTTTCATAACGATGATGTAATCGGACATATACGCCGCCACACCAAGGTTATGGGTTACCATAACGATAGCGGAATTATGCACTTTAGATAATTCCATCATTTGCATAACAACTTGAGATTGTGTTGTCACGTCTAGAGCAGATGTTGGTTCATCACCGATGAGTAATGCTGGGTCTAATGCTAATGCCATGGCAATGCCAACCCGTTGGCGTTGACCGCCAGACAGCTCATGTGGATAGCGGCGAAGGATATCTGCGCAATTAGGTAACGCAACAGACTCTAATAATTCAATAGCACGACGATCACATTCGTCATTGGAGATTTCAATGTGAGCTTTGAATAGTTCTCTAAATTGTTTACCAATACGTACAATCGGATCGAGTGCACTACCGCTATCTTGGAAAATCATGGCCATATCTTTGCCACGTATGGATCTCCATTCTGACTTAGATAGGGTGCGAAGGTCTTGACCATTAAAGATCATTGTACCATCTGTGACCTCACCACCTACAGGCAATAAACCCATGAGGGCCCG
>JAIITD010000008.1 GCA_022737715.1 Veillonella sp. | reverse complement strand
CTACAAGCTCTTGTAGATTTACGCCGCATTTCTATGGCATTGATGAAACGCATTAAAGCTAATTACAATGGTATTGTTGGTTTCAATGGCGCCCTTGTAGGTGGTGGCGTACTTGGTTTCATGCCTCCAAGTCAAACAGCTTGGTTACATAACCTATTCACATTGGGAATTGGTATTGAAAGCATGACTCCATTGTTGAAGGAAGAAAAACCTGAAGACAAAAATACAATTGATATTACTGCAGAATCTACTGTTGCATAATCATTGATTGTTCCGTGTTTAGTACATGGATTGTATTAAAAGACCTCTTATAGAAAATTTCTATAAGAGGTCTTTTTTTGTGGCATTTTACTGGTGTGTAGTGTACAATATCAAGTGATTAATTATCTTAGGAGAACGTATATGAACACTATATTAGATATTTGTAAACGATCACTATATATGAATATATTTATCGTAGCCATTCCTGTTATTTCTTATATGATTCATAATGGATCAAGTGCAACGGTGGCATTAGTATGGTATTTATTGCTATCCTTATGTATTCCTTGGGCATATTTATCCTTTAAATCAAGTACATTTGGAGATGGAAATAAACGGATTAACCGTATTATATATATACTTGGTTGGGGTGTAATCCAGTTTGCTACCTATAAGCTAATGTTTCTTGGATTGGACTTAAATTGGTTATGGGGCTTACCATCCGTTGGTCGTGATATTATCTTTCTTGTCGGCATGTATGGTCAAGTTACTATTGTTCTTATCATAGCTTATGTAATTTCTCAATTGTTGGGAGGTTCACATGAATAAGCAGTTTATTGTATTTACTTTGGTTAGCGCTTTTTTTGTAAGCGTTGTGACTGCTGTATTGCATCAAACCGGTTTGGGTTCTCCATATTTTACATTCCCCGTTTTATCACTATTGGTACCTGTTCTCTTACAACGGATGCGACAAGGGCAATTTAGTGAATTGCCACTTCATATGGGGTACCATGTATACAGTTGGGCTATTTTTACGGTTATTAATCTATTTACTACGCCGTTCGATGTAACATTAGAAAATCAAGCACTTATAGTATTAGTCCTTTTATGTGTATATTTCTTTATACAGGTTTTACTTGAACTCGTAGCTCTATTAATGACATTCTTCTTTAAACGTAGTCATAGATGGGGTGCAGTTGATGAAGCTTTAGATATGGCCGTGTATATACTACCAATTCCATTTATCTATTTAGGTTCTATCTTTTACATCAATTTAACCGATCCTATCATGGTAGCTTATTTTGGTCCTACTATTAGTTTGAATGCGTTAGTAGGGGAATTCCTCTTTATTATCATTTCGATGTTAGTCTTTGCATTCTATATGTATCCTCGGAATGGTGAATATAAAGGGACTAGATTATTGCGTATTGTCGTTACAGCTGCTATGCTATTAGCTATGAATGGTCATATCTTATATGGTGGGTATATTCCAGAATTTGTGAAAGCAATAGCACCTACTGTATTCCCAATCTATCAAGGTAATCCTCTTGTATTCTTTACACCAGGGTTATTAGAACTTGTGTTTATTATCGTATCTGTATTAATTGGTAAATTAGTAGAGATAGGTGTAATAAAAGCTCTTACTAAGAGCAAATGTTAATTTTATTTCTAGTTTCGACTCATATCCTAAGAGAATGAGAGCGGAGGAGGATTTTTTATGAATGAAAATGTGAAGGATGGTAACCAACAGGTATCAATCCAAGAACAGCCAATGGCACAAGTGGAGCGTAAACAGAGTAAGGAAACTGTTACAAAATCGGGCTTAACATTGCGTGAATTAACCATTGTGGGCCTATTAGCGGCTATTACCATTATTTTAGGCCTTTCTGGCTATGGTATTATGGCATTAGGACCATTGAATGTTACTACATTACATGTACCGGCATTAATAGGGGCCCTTGTAGAAGGACCTAAAGTTGGTGCATTTGTGGGCTTAATTTTTGGTGTCTATAGTTTTTGGCAAAATTTTACGGCTCCAAATATTCTGTCACCTTTATTTATCAATCCTTTGGTATCAGTGGTGCCTCGGATCATATTCCCTGTATTAGCTGTTTTGGTGTACAAAGCATTATGGAAGGTACCACAAGGTCCGCGCTTGATTGTTTCTGCATTTATGGGCACTATATTCCATACATGTATGGTAATGGGGCTAATCTATGTGATATACGCCGATATGTTCGCACAGGCAATGCATCTTTCATCTGACCAAGTAATTGGAACTATTTTAGTATTGTCTGTTACACATGGTATTCCAGAAGCAATTTTCGCAGGTGTTATTGTAACACCAATCGCATTAGCGTTGCGTAAAGCATTGCGTAAGGATGTACAAAAATAATTTATATTTTACATAGTTTGAATAACTATGATAGAATAATAGTAATACAATAAGTATTGAGGAGGATAATCATGGCTAAACGTATTCGTACAATCAACACTGAATCTTTACAAAAAACTGCTAAAACTGGCGGTTGTGGTGAATGCCAAACTTCTTGCCAATCCGCATGCAAAACAAGCTGCACAGTAGGCAACCAAGTTTGCAAACAAAAATAATTAAAAGAGAGCCGATGGCTCTCTTTTTTTATGTATGTATATATTACATACTATCTATGGTATATATTTATGAGGACTTTCAGCACGATAGACAAAAAATGTGGTACAATTATCTAGAAAGTTCTATATAGTTTAGCACTTTCACATACACATAATTTGGAGGTACCATGTTAGAATTAAAACCAATGATCCATAAGTTTCGGATGAAAGATAACTACTATTGTTTAGATGTAAATAGCGGTATCATTCACGTTATTGATGAACTCATTGATAAAGTATTAGATATATATGACGGCACGAATCGCGATGCAGTCCATGCCGCGTTAGATAGCTCTCAGGATCCTGTAGAATTAAATGAAATCATGGATGAGCTAGATGAACTAATCGAAGCGGAGCAATTATTTGCACCTATGAGCACTGAATTTAAGCTCGTAGTAGGTGAAAAGCCAATCGTTAAAGCATTGTGTCTTAATATTGCTCATGACTGTAATTTAGCATGTAAGTATTGCTTTGCTAGTCAAGGTGATTACGGCGGTGTAAAACGCGAATTAATGAGCTTTGATGTGGCTAAGCGAGCTGTTGATTTTCTCATTCAAATGAGTGGTTCTCGTCAACATTGCGAAATCGATTTCTTTGGTGGCGAACCTCTTCTTAACTGGGATGTTGTAAAACAAACGGTAGAATATATTGAGCAAGAAGCACCAAAACATAATAAAATCTTTAAATTGACGTTGACTACTAATGGTATGTTATTGTCTCAAGAGAAAATCGATTATGTAAACGAACATAAAATGAGCTTGGTCTTATCTCTAGATGGCCGCGAAGATGTGCATAATGCTATGCGCCCAGTCGCCGGTAGTGGTGCAAACTCTTATGAATATATTGCTAAAAATCTTGTGAATGCTGTAAAACAACGTCATGGCTTAGAATATTATGTACGCGGTACATATACGCATAAGAATCTTGATTTCACTAAAGATGTATTGGCTATGTCAGACTTAGGCTTTGAACATTTATCCATGGAACCTGTAGTAGGTGAAGAGGGCGATTATGTACTCCGTGAAGAAGATTGGCCAACGCTTGAGAAAGAGTATGAAAAACTAGCAGATATATATTTGCAACGCCAAAAGGACGGATGGGGTGAGAAATTTAATTTCTTCCACTTCCGTATGGACTTGTACCGTGGACCTTGTATGGCTAAACGTTTGCGTGGCTGTGGGGCTGGTCATGAATATATGGCGGTCGTACCAAATGGAGATATTTATCCATGCCACCAATTTGTAGGAAAAGATGGTTACATCCTTGGTAATGTATATGAAGGTTTAAAAAATACTGAAATTCCAAAAGATTTCCGCAATACACATGTATTTACAAAACCTACCTGTGCAGAATGTTGGGCTAAATTCTTCTGCTCTGGTGGCTGTCATGCCAATAACATTACATTGGGTGGAGATTTACAAACTCCTTATGAGTTTGGCTGTCGACTACAAAAGAAACGAATTGAATGTGCTATCATGATTCAAGCTGAACTTGAACAAGCCGGCATCGATGGTAGTATTCCTGTAGCATTAGGATAGACATTTTAAATAAGATATATTTTGTAATAGGAGCCGCTATGGACACTAGATTGGATAAAAAACAAACTATTGAACGATGGGGGATTCGATTTACAGGTATTGTACAAGGGGTCGGATTTCGACCCCTTGTTTCTTTGTTAGCCCATCAATTAGGCATTAATGGATTTGTATACAATGATAGCTCTGGTGTATATGTAGAGGCTCAATCCGATACAGATACATTACAATTATTTGTGGATACGATTCAGGAAGAGCAGCCGCGATTATGCCGTATAACACATGTGGGTATTACCAAGGTTGCCCCACATGACGTTGATGATAATACGGAGTTTGTTATAAGCAAGTCTCCCCTCGAAGGAACGGTTAATACATTTATTAGTGCGGATACATCCCCTTGTGAGGAGTGTTTATCCGAAATGAATGAGAAGGGTAGACGATATCACTATCCTTTCATAAACTGTACCAATTGTGGACCTCGATATTCCATTATTAAATCGATGCCTTATGATCGAGAACGAACTACTATGTCTGATTTCACCATGTGTGAAGCTTGTCATGATGAATACGTTGATGTGAATGGGCGTAGGTATCATGCGGAACCGAATGCTTGTGAACAATGTGGACCGAGCTACCAATTATTAGATAACAACGGCAATCTATGTGTCGTTGATGATTGTTTTGAGGCCGCTAGAGAAATGATTGCGAAGGGTGCGATTATTGCTTTAAAGGGTATTGGTGGATATCACTTGGTTTGTGATGCTACTAATGATACAGCGGTACAAACTTTGCGAGATCGAAAACATCGTAAGGATAAGCCCTTTGCTATCATGGCTGGTTCTATCGACATCGTAGAGGAGTTTGCCATCGTTAGCGATGGAGACTTAGATGCATTAAGCTCTATGGCAAGGCCTATTGTTCTTTTAGAGAAAAATGATGATTTTCATACGTCTATAAGTGAGTTAGTAGCTCCTAATAATCATTTAATTGGTGTTATGTTACCGTATGCACCTATCCATCATGTGTTAGTACCCCATGATGCGAAATGGGTTATGACAAGTGGTAATGCGAGCGGTGATTCCGTTATTTATGATGATGAAAAAGCTTTTTTAGAATTGCAGACTATAGCAGATTATTTTTTGACGCATAATCGTCAAATTTATGCGCCTGTAGATGATTCGATTGTATCAGTGGTGGAAAATACACCGATTTTAATTCGTCGAAGTCGAGGGTATATTCCTGAACCCATTCATTGTGAGTCGATTACAGATCTACCGATACTCGCCATGGGCAGTGATTTAAAGAATACCTTTGCGATTAATAAACAGCAGGAGGTATTGTTAGGTCCTCATATAGGTGATTTGGCAAGTGAATCCACTCATAACACTTTTGAGTGGACCATTGAACGATATGAACGGTTGTTTGATGTAAAGCCGAAAGCAATTGTCATGGATAAGCATCCATCATTTTTCTCTTCTAATTATGGTCGACAATTAAGTAAAACGCTAAATCTTCCGGCTATAGAGGTTCAACATCATCATAGTCACATCGCAGCTGTTATGGCTGAGTACGATTTAAAATATCCTGTTCTTGGCATTTGTTTTGATGGCACTGGGTATGGTGACGATGACACGATTTGGGGCGGCGAATTTATGTTATGTTATGGTGCAGAGTATATGCGCGTTGCCCACATACATGTAGCGCCTTTGCCTGGTGGTGAAAAAGCAGTAAAAGAACCGTGGCGTCAAGCTTTATGGTACTTACGGAATTATTATGGGGATGAGTTGCCTAATAGATATAAAACATGGTTAACCACATTGCCTAAAGGCTGGCAAATTTTGGATAAGGCATTACAATCGGATATGTCCATGATGATGACTTCCAGTGCGGGTAGACTATTTGATGCAATTGGTTGTTTATTGGGTTTAGGCAATGAACATTCTTTTGATGCACAGATTGCTATAGCATTGGAGTCTGCCTGTGCAGATGAAGAAGGACGGTTATTAGATTTTAATTATGACGGGCAAGTATTAGACCTCGTGCCCGCAGTTCAGCAGATTATGGATGGCTATTCACAAGGTGAAAGTGTATCCTCATTAGCAGCGAGCTTTCATAAAACACTGGCCATTGCTATTTGTGAAGTAGGAGCTGATTTATGTGAGCGTTATGGCATCGATGATGTATGTATCGGTGGTGGCGTTTTTCAAAATCGCAGACTATTAGCCTCCTTACAACATAAGTGGCATCATGGCACATTATATATTAATAAAAAAGTACCATGTAATGACGGCGGTTTATCATTAGGACAATTATGGATTGCTCATCAAAAAAATATATAAAAGTATCATTGGTTACATAAGATTTCTTATATTTGTGATACAATTAAATTATTCAAAATATTTGAATTAATAGTTATAGATAGATGTATAAGTATATTTACTAAAGGAGGGCGTATGTGTTTAGCAGTACCAGCACAGTTAATTTCTATTAATGAAGCTATTGGCACAGTAGAATTAACAGGTGCGACGCGCGATTGTAGCTTGCTTCTCGTGCCAGATGCAAAGGTGGGAGACTGGTTATTAGTACATGCCGGTTTTGCAGTTCAAATTGTAGATGAAGAAGAAGCGAAGGCAACCTTAGATGCCTTCCGGGAGTTGGAAGAACTTGAAGAAGCTTACTTTGCAGGAAAAACAGAAAACAGCTGATGCTTTATTACGCCGCATTAGCGAATTACATACACCTGGTGAACGGGTGCGACTTATGGAAGTTTGTGGCACACATACAGTCTCTATTTTTAGAGAAGGATTGCGACAATTATTGCCTTCGGGCATAGAATTAGTAAGTGGCCCTGGATGTCCTGTATGTGTAACCGATCAAGTGTATATGGATAAAGCGTTAGAGTATGCAAAACGCGATGATGTTATTATTGCAACCTTTGGGGATATGCTAAAGGTGCCAGGTAGTTATAGCAGTCTTAGTGAAGCTCAAACTCAGGGCGCTCATATTCACGTTATTTATACGCCGTTAGAAGTGTTAGAACTAAGTAGAAAACATCCTGATAAATATATAGTATTTTTAGCAATAGGTTTTGAAACGACGATTGCTGTCATCGGTGCTACTGTGAAAGCTGTAGCACAGGCTGGTGTGAAAAATGTATTATTTTTGGTGTCTCATAAATTGGTTCCGCCCGCATTACGCGCCTTATTAGATCGACAAGCAGGACAAATTGATGGCTTTATTTTGCCAGGGCATGTAAGTGTTATCATTGGCGAAAAACCTTATCAATTTTTACCGGATGAATATAAAATACCATCCTGTATCGCTGGGTTTGATGGGGTAGAAATATTATCCGCTATCGTCAATATTTTAGAACAACGTAAAAGTGGTCATTTTGAAGTAGGTAATACCTATCATTCTGTTGTTATGAAGGAAGGCAATCCTGTCGCTGTGCGCATGATGAATGAAATATACGATGTGTGTGATGATGCATGGCGTGGCATTGGTAGAATCCCAAATTCTGGGTTAAAGCTTAATGATGACTATGCATTTTTAGATGCGGAAAAGGTGCTACCTATACAGCTAGAAAAACCATCTCTTGATCCTAAAGGGTGTCAATGTGGGAGCGTACTACAAGGGTTAATCAAACCTAATGAATGTCCGCTTTTTGGGAAAGCATGTACACCGGATCATGCAGTTGGTGCTTGTATGGTATCTGTAGAAGGTAGTTGTGCTGCATGGTATAAGTATGGCTTTTCTAGTGGTGGATTAGCCTGGGAGGATTAATGGAACGAGTTCGTTTAGTTCATGGCAATGGTGGCCGTTTTAGCCACGAGTTGACAGAACGATTTATATTAAAATATTTTACTAATGATTTGTTGGCTCCCTTACATGATGGGGCACAATTCCCCGTATCATCTGGGCGAATGGCTTTCACAACAGATTCCTATGTTGTACAGCCAACCTTTTTCCCTGGTGGTAATATCGGTAAATTAGCTGTATGCGGTACCGTTAATGACCTAGCTATGAATGGCGCTGTTCCGCAATATCTTAGCTGTGGTTTAATCTTAGAAGAAGGCCTTCCTTTTGACGAATTAGAAGAAATTTTAAGCACAATGTCTGATATGGCAAAGCTTGCGAATGTGCAAATTGTAACGGGTGATACGAAGGTCGTAAAAAAAGGTGAAGTTGATAAAATTTATATCAATACAGCAGGCATTGGTATGATTCCAGATGGCATTCATATAGGTCCGAATCTCGTAAAACCTAATATGGATATTATTCTATCCGGATCAATTGGTGATCACTCTATAGCTGTCATGGGCGAACGATTTGGACTAGAATTATCAGATTCTGTTAAGACTGATTGTGCTCCATTGAATCATATGGTTCACGCTGTTTTAAATGCAGTAGGGCCTCAGGTTGCATTATTGCGTGATCCTACGCGCGGCGGTGTGGGTACTGTCCTTAAAGAGATTGCCGAACAAAGTCAAGTGGGGATAAAGGTTGAGGAATCCAAGCTTATCATTCATGATGAAGTTCGTTCTGTTTGCGATATTTTAGGTTACGATCCTTTATACTTGGCAAATGAAGGTAAATGTATTTTCGTTGTGGATCCGTCTGTAACAAATGATGTGTTAGATATTTTACATAGTTATCCAGAAGGTCGTGAAGCAACTCATATCGGTGTGACCATGGATAAAAATATTGGTAAAGTAGGCCTACAAACATCTATTGGCGGTGTTCGTCTAGTAGATTTATTGGGTGAAGATCAAGTGCCACGAATCTGTTAAGTCTTCTGGTTATGATTATATGATTTGCCTTTAAAACATAGTTAAAAATTAAATTGCATAAAATTCATAATAAACTCATTGTATTTTTATATAATTTTACTATCTTTAAGTGTAAGTATTTATACTTTCACTAGAAACTATGTATAGAATTTGTTAAAATATAAGTATCTATTAGGAGGCTTATCATGAAAAAGAAAATTATGACCGCTGTTCTAGGAATTTGTTTAACTACAACTGCATTTGGTGGCATTTTAACCACTCAAGCTGGCGGTTTAAGTAGTATCCTTGGTGGTGCTGCTAAAATTGGTGGCGTTGGCATTCTAGTTAGCAAATTTGGTCCACAAATTGATTCTTTCTTAAATAAATTACTAAAACAAAATAATTTGAGTACTGAATATACTACCAAGGTTGTACCTATCATTAGTATTGGTACAAAAGGGTACATTGGTGCTGCTCAAGTAACAGGCCCTGCATCCAGTATCGAACAAGTTAAGGCTGTTGCTCAAGTTGAAGGTAGCTTTAACGGCATGGTTCGTGTTAAAGGTTTAGTACCAGTAGATAGTACAAATCCAGTGGGCGCTTCCCGTGTTCAAGGTGTAGGTGTATCTGCACTTATCGATTTAAAAATTTAATGGCCACTGAGATACTTCCTTAGAAGTACTCAGAAAATAAGCACGGTCTTAGGCCCGTGCTTATTGTGCTGTTTAACGTATATGTCCCATAGAGGATAAATTGTGGAGGATTATATGAAGAAGCAAGTACTTACACTTTTGATGGCATCTTTATTGACAGGTACCGCATTTGCTGCACCTGGTACAGTAACGGAAAAAACACAAGTATTAGAAAGCACCGTATATGGTGCACCTCAAGATGGTGCCGTTGTAGATCGTATTAATCAATTGGATGAAACTGTATACGGCAACGGATTTTCTGGCAATACTGCTACATTGAGTAAACGTGTAGATTCTTTATATGATTCCGTTGAAGGTAGTGGTACAAACATTTCATTGCGCGAAGAAATGGACGCACTTGAATACACATATCAAAATAGCATTAATGATGGTTCTTTGGTAGAACGTGTTGAAAAGATGGAACGTAGCGTAAACGGTCGAATTTCAACAGGTTCATTACAAAAACGTATTATTAGTTTGAAAACTAAAGTATATGGTAGTAATGTAACTCTTACAAATCAAGTGGGAACATTATCTTCTGATCACGTGTTCAAGGTAACGCTAAATGATGCGGTATCCACAAAAACTAGTCATGAAGGGGATACAATTAAATTCACTGTTGCAGAAAATGTAATGGATGGTAATGTGTTGTTGGTACCTGCTGGTACTGTGGGTTCCGCGACGATTACATCCTTGAAAAAAGCCCGCTCCTTTGGACGTAATGGTGCATTGGATATAACTTTTGACTCTGTTCCTGCTATTGATGGTACAGAATTTACCGCTGTACAAGGTAATGAAGCTAAGGAAAAAACAAAGGGTGAAATTAAAGCTGCTGGTGCCTCTGTGGCTGGTGCCGTTCTTCTTGGACCTGTAGGTTTAGTGGGTGGTGCTTTCATCAAGGGTAAAAATATTGATTACCCAGTAGGTTCTACTGTATTTATTCAACCTCAAGACTCTGTGTCGATTCAAGGTCTTGTTATTGGCGGTGATGGGTTAGCTCATAGTGATGATGAATTAGCTGAAGCAGTGACAGTACCGGCTGCAAATGATGATTCTGTAGATAGCACTGTGGATGAAGCCGATGATTCAACTGTGAACACTGACGAAGAAGATACAAACACTGCTGATACAGAAGAAGTAGAAGATACAAATGATACAGCAGAAAATGTTTCACAACCAATCATCGTAGTAAAACGTAACCAATAGAGGAGTTTAGTAACCATGAGGAAACAAAGAGTACAATGGCTCGTGGCAGCATGCTTGCTTTGTTTAGCCCAGCCAGCGTGGGCTGCTTCAGACTCAATTACATATCAAGATAGTTTAGATAGTATATCTGAATCATATCCAGGTGAATTGCAACAACCTTCGACACCTGAACGCAGCAATATTCGTGTTGTTCGTCGTGGTGCTTCACCGATTACGGCACCAACAGAAAAATTACCAACTCGTGTTGATGCCGATAAAATGACATATTCTGGTAGTACTGGAGATGTAAATGCTTTTGGTAATGTAGTGGTTACACAAGGCAATCGTACATTACTAGCTAATCGTATCACTGGTAATACAAAAACCACAGAGTATCGAACTGCTGATGGTCCGTATCGCTACTTAGAAGATGGCGGTAAAACAAAAGATCTTACTGGTGATGTTATGACCTATCGTACCAGTGACCAACATTTTGATGCCGGTCATACGCAAGGTTGGTCTGATCCTTATTATGTGAAGGGGCAGAACTTATCCTATGATGGTCAAACCGGTTCCATCGAAAAAGGTATGATTACATCTAAGCATGCGATGGCATTCAAACATACACCTGATTACCGCATTGAAGGGGAAGACATTAAAATTTACCCTGGCGATAAGGTGGTTATTCAACATCCAAGCTTTTACATTAAGAACTTTAAACTCTTTAGTTTAAAATCGTACACAAAATCTATACGTGGAGATAAACAAGGCAAAGTAAGCGCATTTTCTATTATGCCACGGCCTATTTATAATAGTGATGATGGCATTGGTTTGCGTGGTAATGCGGAAATTCCATTGGGTAAATCTGGTGAAGCATATTTTGATTACAAATGGTATTCAAAATCTGGATTTAAACCTCAAATTGGCTATCGTTATTTCTTACCTTGGGGGACAGCGTCCATTGGGTATAGTAAAGTATCCAATGAATATAATGATGAAACCGTATGGGTAGAAAAACTTGGTGAATTACGCATCGATACACACACATACCATATTGGGAAATCTCCATTTACTGCACGTGGTGAAACAAGTATTGGTTATTGGAAGGAAGGTTCTGTAAAGGGATCTCATAAGGATTATAAGGTAGAGGTATCTCATGATCCAATCAATCTTTGGAAGGATGGCACATTGCGATTCTTCGGTGGCTATCAACGTGACTATTATGGCTATGATAAATCGATACGAAGCATGCCATACTGGGGTGCTCAATTCCGTACATCTGTTGGACCGAGAGTTAATGCGTGGGTTTCCTATAATCAACGTAATATTAATTATAATAATTCACCATACCGTTTTGACAGTACTGAGCTTCCTAAAGAACTTATTTATGGTGGGTCCTTTAAATTAACACGTCTCGATGATATTTCTGTAAGTGTTAAACAAAATATGATGAGTGGCGATGTGGATTCCATCTATTACACATACCATCGCGATTTGCACTCCTTTGATATGTATGTAACATATAAAGATTCCCATAAAAATAACGATAACCAATGGAAGATTAAATTTGTTGGTAAAGATTTCTAAGGAGCATAAATATGAAGTCTATTCGTAAGGCTGTTATTCCAGCTGCTGGTTTCGGTACACGATTTTTACCAGCCACGAAAGCACAACCAAAGGAAATGTTGCCTATCGTCGATACACCGGCGATTCAATATATTGTGAAAGAAGCACTTGATTCTGGTATTGAGGAAATCCTTATCATAACAGGGCGGAGTAAGCGTGCTATAGAGGACCACTTTGATAGTAGTGTTGAATTAGAAGAACTATTGCAAAAGCAAGGCAAAAATAAACAATTAGCTATGGTTAAAGATTTGGCGGATATTAAGATTCATTTTATTCGCCAGAAATCACCTCGTGGTTTAGGTGATGCCGTATTATGTGCTAAAGCGTTTATTGGTGATGAGCCATTTGCCGTTTTATTGGGTGATGACATTGTGTATAATCCGGAAAAACCATGCTTACAACAGTTGATGGATTGCTATGAACAACATCCAGGCATCATATTGGGCGCTCAATTTGTACCGGAAGAAAAGGTGAGCTCCTATGGTATTGTATCAGGTGAACCGTTAGCCGATAACTTATATCGCGTTCATGGCTTAGTAGAAAAGCCAAGCGTTGATAAAGCACCTTCCAATTTAGCTGTTCTTGGACGCTATATTTTAACACCTGATATTTTTGATATACTAGAAAATACAAAACCAGGTGTAGGTAATGAGGTGCAATTAACAGATGCATTAGCCGCATCAAAAACAGATACCTATGCATTAGCTTATGAAGGCATTCGCTATGATACAGGTGATAAATTAGGCTATTTGAAAGCTACTGTAGAATATGCGCTTCGCAATGAGGAATTAGGTGCAGCGTTCAAGGAATATTTAAAAGCTTTGAAGTTATAAAATAGTTTATCTATTCTTTCCACCTAAATATAAAATCGAAGCCACCATTGATACTCAATGGTGGCTTTTGTTGTTAACTCATACATCGCACTAGGTTGACTATAGTGTTTCCGTTGATTATAATTTAATAGTAATGGTATAAAACTATTATTATACTGATTAAATTATAAGGAGTAATATGCGAGATTTATTAGCTCTTTTAACGGATGAAGAAACGTTAAATTTACCTACTAATTGCGTTATTACAAAGGCTTATTTTGATACGCAAGGCACAGATGCAACTGTGTTTCATGATGTAGAGTATAAAGGCAATCATATATCCGTTTGTATGTCCAATACGAGTGGTACGTTATGGGTTAATTTATTACAACTAACAAGACCTTTACAAATTCGTGAGACTCCTAAAGTTGATGATTCACTTAAAAGTATTACATTTACAAAGGATGAAATTATACAATTTGTAGAGGATGTAAATGATCGCAATCGTATACATCGTGAGAATCCTTATATTGTGCCAGGGTTACTTATACTTGAGTATCTTTGGACGCATATGATAAATAGTAACGCAAAGGTAGGCATGTCTATTCGTTTTTTATCTCCTATGCTTGCTAATGATTGTGTTTCTATTGAAAGTCAACGTGAAGGTAATGTCTTAGTTGGTGCGTTAGATGATATGATTCTTTTTAAGGCTCGTCTTTATGATGAGCATAGAACGAATTAAGATTTTATGTGGATGAGGTATATTATGGAAGCAAGACGTTTAACAAAAATGGCTTTATTAACAGCTCTATTGTGTGTATCAGCATGGATTTCATTTCCATTGCCATTTAGCCCTGCTATGGTAACAGCATTAACATTAGTTGCTACTTTGACAGGTTTATTACTGTCCCCTAAGGATACATTAATTGTATTTATCGTGTATGTACTACTTGGAACCGTAGGATTGCCAGTCTTTGTAGGTGGTACATCTGGATTGGGTAAGTTACTCGGACCTACTGGTGGTTTCATTTTTTCTTGGCCTATAGCGTATACATTGTTAAGTATTTGTAAAGGTAAATCAAAAAGCTTCTTATCGTATAGTTGGCGTTCAATAGTTATTACTATTCCGGTTGTATATATTTTTGGTGTAGCTGGATTTATGATTGTTACAGGTACTCCATTCTGGGCATCTCTACCTATTGTGATGCTTCCATATATTCCAGGAGACATTGTTAAATGTTTAGTTGCCTCTTGGTTAGCGACAAAAATTAAAATATAATTATGATATGTGTAGGAGGTGTTGATAGTACACCTCCTTATTTATATGGAGTAATGCTATGCCTGTTTTCATTCATAATGGATTACGCACACCCATTGGTGTCGTTAATGGACAATATAAATCAATGCGCCCTGAATTACTTGGCGCCAAGGTATTAAATCAGCTATTTGAATCAATAAAAGTATCTTCGGTGGACGCTATTTTTTGTGGCAATGCAGTTGGTACTGGTGGGAATATAGCAAGATTGATGGGGCTTTATAGTTATTTGCCTAATACGATACCAGCAGTTACAGTAGATATGCAATGTGCATCAGGTATGATGAGTATTGAGATGGCCTATGCTCATATTGCATCAGGAATGATGGATACAGTCATTGCTGGTGGTATTGAAAGCTCATCTTTACAACCACTAAGAACATATGCAGACCATGATGATCGCTGTGGTGATTATATGGTGGCACAATTTTCGCCAAAGGAAATATCGCCCTTAGCAATGTTAGAAGGGGCTGAACGGACCATGATAAAACATGGTGTAGGTGTTGAGGAGTTAAATCCTTATATTATTAGGAGCCATCGATGTGCACAACATGCTCGCGAACAAGGAATACTTTCATCATATATACTGGACATTGAAATAGATGGAAAGCTCTGTATTGATGAATCAATACGGCCATCTATGAATGAAAAACTGTTAAATCGTATGAAGCCCTTATTAGGACCTAATTCTATCACAACTGCTGGAAATGCATGCCTTACTCATGATGGTGCAGCCTTTGTTACATTGAGTAGTCAAGAAGGACCATTTAGGATTGTGAAGGCCATGCCTTGGGCAGGAGACCCTCTATATAGTCCTGAAGGTGCTTTATTAAGTACAAAAAAAATATTAGACGCAACGGGGTTTTCACCAACAGAAATTGATGTATTTGAATGGAATGAAGCGTTCGCCGTAATCTCTGCTTTGTTTGGACGAGAATATCCAGACCTTGTTGAACGATATAATATGCTCGGTGGTGCACTAGCCTATGGGCATCCGTATGGCTGTTCTGGCGCTATGCTTTTATTACATTGTATGGCAGCTCTAGAGTACTGCAATGGTCATTATGGACTATGTGCCATTGCTGGAGCCGGCGGTACGGGAACAGCTATGATTATTGAGCGTATGTAGATAAGGATCTTACGATGAATATGATATTACAGGCCATATTTAACCATGGTCATAAGCAGAACTTGGATACCGCCATTATTATAGATGGGGTTCACTATACCTATAGGAATCTATATGATGCTGTTATTGAAAGAGTACAAGGGATAGAGAATGACAATTGTATTACATCAATTATAAATGGTAAACGTCATATTATTTTTATAGATACAGAGTCTGTATATAAACAGTTGATATTGTGGCTAGCTGCCTTATATAACGGATATATTCCTATTGTTTCCCACCCGCACATGGATAGTAACTACCGCGGTCAATTAATGAGTTTACTCGGTTCCATAGAAATTCCGTTAGAAGCACAGTTTGGCGTTCTTACATCTGGTACCACAGGTATGCCAAAACCTTTGTGGAGAACTGAAAAATCGTGGGCTGATTATTTTGATATACAAAATGATATCTTTCATATCGATCATACGACGCGTATATTTGTACATGGTAGTTTTAGCTTTACAGGCAATACGAACATGATATTAGCTGTATTATGGGCAGGTGGGCAGATAGTTACGAGTGATAAAATGCAACCGAAGAGATGGCAATCATTGATTCAATATCATCATTGCACTCATATTTATATGTTGCCTACAAAACTTCGTCTATTATTACGTTGGAATCGTGGTGTATCTTCTTGTGTACGATATATTATCGCCGGTTCACAAGTTGTAGATAGAGAATTATTACATTCTTTACACATGCTCTATCCTTCGATGGAATTTATTCTGTACTATGGCGCATCAGAGTTAAACTATATTAGCTATTGTACTGGTGAAGAATGGCATACGTATCCTGGCACCGTAGGACGTCCATTCCCAGGAGTTACAGTCGAGGTACAAGATAAGTATATCTATGTGTCTACAAAGTTTGGTATATGTGGACTCGATGGGATGGTAACCGTTGGTGATAAGGGGCATTGGTCTGGAAATTATCTTATATTTGATGGTCGTAATGGGGACATTATTAATCGCGGTGGCTATAAGGTTGCTGTATTAAATTTAGAATCCCAGTTACAAGTATTATCAACAGTAGAGGATGTTGCTGTCATTGGGGTACCTGATTCCTTGCGTGGAGAAGAGGTTGTGGCCTTTATCGTACCGGCTACGGGTATTACATCAGAAGAGGTAGAATCTGATGTACGACAATCGATTCCTCATGAGAATCAACCAAAATATTTTCGATATATTGATGCAATACCATTAACAGATTGTTCAAAAATAGACAAAGAATTGCTAAAAGAATGGTATAATAAAGAGTAATATTTTTATCCTTTAGGAGTTATCATGCAAATTAATAAAGCAGCCCTAGAGATTTTTGATTTTACATCATCTTTAGCGGTCTATTCTGAACATGAATTAAAAATAGGTGAACAAGATATACATGACTATATTGCAGGGCATGTAACGAAGGCCTTTAAAGACCCTGGTGCGAGAACAGGAACATTACATGCACATAGCCCTATGGGAAAGCGAATCGGTGAGTATAAAGCTGGTGAAATCACCTTTATTACCTTAGCAAAAGAGTTAGGGGAGAAAACCTTTGACTATATGAAACAAGCAACAGTAGGCGTTGTCATTGATACTATCGTGTGTGATGTAGTCACTGATACGAGTTATATCTGTATGCTCTTATGCCAAGCTCATGATGCCTTTACACATCAGTTATTTAGCGAAGATGATGGTTCGTTATCAACAGAGCTTGTGCCACATAAGGCTGTATTGCCTATGCCGACACAAAAATTACGAGCTTTTGTGGCAATAAATACTATGGATTTGTCAGTTCGCATCTTTGAACCCAAAGGGGAATATGATGGCGAAGTTTGTTATATTTTAGCTGATAAGGTATTGCAACTCGGTACGGATCAATCCTCTAGAGATACGGTTAAAAAGGTGAAGGCCATAGTGGATAAGGTGGCTCAAGCTCATGAGTCAGATGGTGTAGTAGAGCTGACGATGGCAAAATCTATGATTGCTAAAAATGCAGAGGTATCTGATACGGTTAATCCTGTTCGTATTGTAGAAGAGGTATTTAAATCTAATCCTATACAACAAGAGGCGGCCAAGAAAGAATTAGCAGAGCAAGATATGATGCGGCCTTTACCTGTGAATCGCGAATTTGCTACGAAGGTTGGAGAGCATCATAAGATTAAAACCGATACAGGTATAGAAATTTCCTTCCCTGTAGAATATATGAAAAATCGTGAATTCATCGAAATCAAAACAAATGAAGATGGTACGTTGCGCATAGAATTAAAGAATATAAATAAAATTGTTAATAAATAGGAGGCTCTTGTATGAGTAAAGAAAAGCATAAAAAGACAAATGCATTACGCATATTAGATACTCATCACATAGCATATACGATTAGCGAATATGAATGGTCTGAAGAACGAGGTCAAGGTGTTCATGTAGCTGATGAACTAGGTCTTGATGAAAAAGAAGTACTTAAAACTTTAGTGGGCAAGGGTGATAAAACAGGATATGTTGTATTTTGCATTCCTGTAGCTGAAGAATTAGATATGAAACAGGCTGCACGTGTAAGTGGCAATAAATCGGTAGAATTAATTCACGTAAAGGATTTATTAGGTATAACAGGTTATTTGCGTGGTGGTTGCTCCCCAGTAGGTATGAAAAAGCTATTCCCTACATACTTTGATGAAACTATGCAGTCTCAAGAGGCTGTATACGTTAGTGCTGGTTTAAGAGGTATGCAGATGCATGTGAATCCACAAGATTTGCAATCTGTGGTAAATGCCGAATTTGTACCGCTTACCATGAAACATTAGGAGGTTGTATGGCGAAGAAATTTTATGCTGTAAAGGCAGGCCGTACGCCAGGTATTTATGAAACTTGGAGCGATTGTGAAAAACAGGTAAAGGGTTTTGGTGGTGCTATCTATAAGTCGTTTCCTACAAAAGCAGAAGCGCAGGCTTTTATAGGTGATGAAGGTATGAGCATTGGAGACTATCTTGCAGCATCAACGACATCACAAACAACTGATGCAAAAAAATCTATGGCTCCTGATTTTTCAGAACCCAATCATTTAATTGCTTATATCGATGGTAGTTATGATAAATATAATCAATCCGTAGGTTCCGGAGGTATAATGTTTCTAAATGGCAATAAAGAAACATTTTCGTTCGGCACACAGGATGCAAAATATACAGAGTTTTGGAATGTATCTGGTGAGTTACTCGCTGCCATGCATGTTATGCAGTATGCTTTGACTCATGGGATTCCTAAGTGTTCCTTGTATTATGATTATATGGGGATAGAAATGTGGGCCACGAAGAAGTGGAAACGAAATAATGCATTAACCAATGAATATGCAACATTTTGTGAAGGTATATTCCCACATGTGAATGTATACTTTCACAAGGTACATGCTCATACGGGAGATACATATAATGAACTGGCTGACCAACTGGCAAAGGCAGGGGCAGCTAAGGGTAAATAATATAAAAGGGGAAAACAATGCGTGTTTGTGTAACGGGGGGCGCCGGATTTATAGGGTCCCATTTAGTTGATCGACTCATAGCATTAGGTCATACAGTATTAGTAATAGATAATCTTTCCACAGGGGTGCGGGAGTTTGTCAATCCAGAGGCTACATTTGTTGAAATGGATGTACGAGATCCTAACATAGACTCTATTTTTGCAGATTTTAAACCTCAAGTGGTGTTTCATGAAGCGGCACAAACGATGGTACCTGCATCTATGGAAAATCCTAAGATGGATTGTGATGTGAATCTAATCGGATTAATTAATATGCTCGAAGCAGCTAGGAAACATAAGGTAGAACATTTTCTAATGCCGTCATCTGCTGCAGTATATGGTGATCTCGATACATTACCTTTAACAGAAGATATGTCTGGTAAACCAACATCATTTTATGGCCTTACTAAATTGACAGCTGAAGGGTATTTACGTATTTATGAACAAGCATTTGGATTAAAAACAGTGTGCTTTAGATATGCCAATGTATATGGACCACGTCAAGGTGATGGTGGCGAAGGCGGTGTAATTAGTATTTTTAATCGTCTCGTTAATGAAGATAAACCGCTTACCATATTTGGGGATGGTGAGCAAACACGTGACTTTGTATATGTGGCCGATGTTGTTGAAGCCAATATTAAAGCCATGAATCATCCTGATTTAACAGGTATTTATAATATTTCTACTAATACGAGTACATCTGTAAATAAACTGGTAGCTTATTTTACATCTATTAGTGGCAAACAAATTGCAACTAATTATGAAGCAGAACGAGTTGGCGATATTCGCCATTCTCGTTTATGTAATGAAAAAGCTAAAACGGATTTTGGATTTGAAGCCACTATTGGTTTGGAACGTGGATTGGGTGATACCCTCTCATATTTTAAGGGGAAATAAAAATAGGATTATGAGTGAAACGTATTTTCTGCTTACCATGGCCGTATGGAATTTTATTGTCTTTTGTATATATGGATATGATAAGTTTTCCGCTATAAAGGGGTATGAGCGGATTTCTGAATTTACATTGCTATTTTTAGCATTTGCCTTTGCAGGGCTAGGTGCATTATTAGGCATGGTACTATGTCATCATAAAACAGCAAAATTGAAATTTAAGTTATTGATTCCCATCGCTATTCTTTGGTCCGTATTTGGTATCGGTTATGGCTATGGTTGGATTGGTGCATAAAGGAGATACTTGATGTTACAGTTAGATTCTGGATTTGAGCTAGATTATAACAATATCTATAATGAAAGCTGCATACAGGCAAGGGACATACAAAACTTTGAACGGGCCATTCAAAATGTATGGCGTCATACCAATATTTTGCGATCCACAGGTTATGAAGAAGGCCACCTATCTAAAGATGGTCAACCAGAACCAATCTTGTTTTATCAGTTGCCATATATATCGGAAAACGGTATCAATACACCGGACATGATGGACCGTTTACATGATTTAGGTGAGTATGCTCGTCAACATATAGATACCGTTGTATCCATTGGCATTGGTGGATCCTACTTAGGTAGTAAGGTATTATTTGATGTGCAATGCGGTTCATTCTGGAACAACTATACTGATGAAGAACGAAATGGCTATCCAAGATTTTACTTTGCTGGTTTTAATGTAGATGGACCGTATTTGGAAGGGCTTATTAAAACATTAGTATCTCAGGCTGATGAAAAGGGTAGTGACTATAAGGTTATGCTTGTAGTTACATCAAAATCTGGCTCTACCATTGAACCGATGGCTAATTTTATGATTCTTCAAAAAGCGCTTGAAGACAACCATATTAATTATGAAGTTACTGTTGTTACAGAAACAAATGATGAGGCACATCCTACCATTCTTCATGATATGGCTATCAAACATCATTGGAGAACATTCTCTGTTCCCTATGGGGTAGGAGGCCGATTCTCCGTTTTTACTGAGGTTGGATTTGTTACAGCTGCTCTTGTGGGATTTGATATCGAAGGCTTCTTAGCTGGTGCTGCATCGATGGATATGGCTTGCCAAGAAGAGGATGTTTATAAAAATCCTGCACTATTTAGCGCATTATTGAAATATATTGCGTCTGAGCGATATGGACGTATTATAGAGGTATTCATGCCTTATGGTGAGTCTCTACACTCACTATCTGATTGGTATGTACAACTCTTATCCGAATCATTAGGTAAAATGAGTAATACTTGTCTCCCTTATGGTCGTACACCTGTTCCTGCAGTAGGTACGATGGATATGCATGCTCAAGTGCAAGAGCATCAAGAAGGACGCCTCAATAAGGTAGTTCAATTTATTAAGGTACGAGACTGGAATACATCACTAGTTGTTCCTAATTTATATAGTGAATATGATAAATTGGATGCCATAGGGGATATTCCTATTAGCGATATATTAAATAGTGCACTTGATGCGAATCGTGAGGCACTATCGATAGATAATCGTTTTAATATGACCATATCTGTACCAACATTAAATGCATTCCATTTAGGGGAAATCATGTTCATGCATTGTTGGGCGGTGTATTTTGAATCGATTTTAGCTGGTGTTGATGCCTTTGATCAACCTGGTGTTGAAGTTTATAAGCGCTTGATTGGGCCGAAACTTCAAGCTATGAAAAAACAATAAGTGCTATCATAAATTATATGATTTGTAAAGGACACTAATAGTCACGGGGGTGACTATTAGTGTCCTATTTTTATGTAGATTTGTGTTGCATACTGATACTAGATAGACATTTTAACTCAACTATGTGAAAGGAGTCCTAATGAATGAACATACAGGAACGGTTACGAGAAACATTGTATCCCTATATAACTCAATGTAAACGATATAAGAAGAGTATAGGTATATTGTTTGTATTAGGCAGCATAGCGATGGGGTGGGGTATCTTTTATACACCTGATGATGAACATGTTCAGATGGAGCCTGATTCAACTGTCATGTCGAAATCAGAAGAAAATCATGAAACAACATTGTTATACAGCACGGGAAATAACTTAAGGGCGCTTCCTTGGCGTGAAGTACTAGGCGAATCATTAGACAAAAGCAATGCAGATCCAATACATATGATGGGTGAAGACCTTACAGGCGAAGGTCAACAGAACCTAGATAATAAAGGTGATTCATCAAAGTTAAAACACGGTACAGGGAGACATAGTAAAAAGGAAGTAGAACAAGATAGTAGCTCTAGTACAGAGGAAGTTATAACAAAACATAATAAGCAGAAAACAATTCATGTTAATGGTGTTATACATGGTCCTCAATGGGCTGTGATTTTAAGTAGTGGTACAGAGTCTAGTGTCGTTATGGAGGGGGATTCCTGGCATGGTATAAAGGTAATTAATATAGATGAAAATGGTGTAACACTTGATGAAGGAGGCAATGTGCGATGTGTATCTATTGGCGAATCATGATAATGGTTTTAATCTTAGGTGTAATAGAAAATCCTTGTGTATGGGCGAAAGAATCAATACAGGTACAACAATCTGAAACAGCTCAAAATTCATATAGTATGACGGTTAGCAAAGCCCCTCTAGCTGATGTGGTAGAGGCCATCAGTCGTAGTTATAAGATGGATATACTTGGCATTAATACATTAAATGGCACTGTGTCAGGAACGATACATGGTAAGTCACCATTAGAAATGCTACATTATTTAGGGGATATGTATCATTTTGATATACAAGATGATCAGGGGGTAGTCACTGTTACAGGCAATTCTGGTACTAAGGAACATCGCCATGTAGTGGTAGTAGAACCAAAGGTGGCATCATCGACATCGCTAGAATCTGTCATAAAAACTGTAGTACCTACTGGTAAGTTCGCAGTGCATAAGGAAACAAATCAGATTGTATTAAATGTAACCGGAGATGAGGAAAAAGGGGTAAACTCAATCATTCAATCTGTAGATAGAGACATGAAACAGGTGCGACTGGAAGCTACGATTATGGCTATGGAGCATTCCTATACGAAGGAAACTGGATTTCGATGGTCTTGGTTGAGTTTAACCGGCCATGGTAATGACAAGACAAATTCTTATGGAGCCATTACATTTGGCAAGGCTCCAGATGGTGAAGCATATAAATTTTTTGTGAAACCTGAACTCAGCCTCTTAGAAACATCGGGAAAGGCTGTTGTTATTGCTACTCCTTCTATTGTGGCCTTAAATGGTGAAGCCGCACATATTTTGATAGGTGAGCGAATTCCTGTTATAGAAGAGTCGATTTCTAATGGTGAAAGAAATAGGTCGATTCACTATGAAGAGGTGGGGATAAAACTTGATTATACACCTATTGTTACAAAAAATGGTGCCATAGATACGTCTATACGGGCCGAGGTAAGTTCACCCATTATGGTATCTGAATTAAAATCCTATAAAATAACTACTCGACAAGCACAGACGAGAGTGAGATTACAACCGGGAGAAGTATTGGTTATCGGTGGCTTAATGGATAATCGCGATCAAAAACAGATTGAGAAAATCCCCGTACTCGGTGATATCCCTTTATTAGGTAAACTATTTAGGCATAGCCGGAAAACAAAGGATAGCGTGGAAATGGTCATTTTTGTGAAAGCGACTGTGGTATAATAATAGGTACGGAATGATAAAGGAGGTATTGAATGGAACGCATTCGAATGATCGGCCTAGGAAAATCATTTGGGGTGCGCCAAGTGTTTTCCAATGTGTCCTTTGAAATAAAAGAAGGCGATAGAATTGCCTTGGTTGGCCCTAATGGGGCTGGTAAATCAACGTTGTTGAAATGTATCCTCGGTATTGAGGAATTAGATGAAGGTCAAGTTGTCATGTCTCCCGTTGCGAGTATTGGTTATTTGCAACAAGATGTTAACTTAGGCGATGCCAGCTTGGCGGAAGAAATAGAAACCGCGTGGGAAGATGTTCATGCATTAGAAGATAAATTGCAAGAGTTAACGGCATATCTAGAAACTCATGAAGCCAGTGAAAGTGATTTACAACGATTAGATTATCTGCAAAATCGTTTGGAATGGCTTGGAGGCTACGACTATGAACAAAAAACAAAACGCATAGTATATGGTCTAGGCTTTACAGATGAAGATCTATATAAACCGGCTAATGCATTTTCAGGGGGACAAAAAACGCGCATTAATTTGGCAAAGGCCTTAGTGCGTAGTCCTGATTTTTTATTCCTCGATGAACCGACAAACCATTTGGATATGGAAATGCTAGAGTGGTTAGAAGGCTATCTATCATCGTACCGAGGTGGTATCCTCATCGTGAGCCATGACCGGTATTTCATGGACCGCATCGTTACAGGTGTAGTAGAACTAGATCATCATAAGGCCACCACTTATCGCGGCAACTATAGCCGATACGTAGCACAACGGGAAGAACGATTAAAAGCTGATACGATTGCTTATGAAAAACAGCAAGAATATATTAAGAAAACAGAAGAGTATATTGATAAGTATCGCGCTGGTATTAAGTCTAAGATGGCGCGTGGGCGTCAATCTCAATTAAATCGATTGGAACGATTAGAGGCTCCTGAAACCTCACATTCATTAGACTTTAAGTTCCCGCCGGCAGCAATGAGCGCTGATAAGGTACTTGTACTAGATCATGTGTCTATTGGCTACAAAACAGATGATCCAATCATTGATGATGTATCTATGGTTGTTCGACGCGGCGAATCTGTTGCTTTAATCGGTCCTAATGGGGCTGGTAAATCTACTATGGTAAAAGCTATTGTAGGGGAATTATTCCCTACAGAAGGTCATATCGATATTGGCAATCGTGTACAAGTGGGCTATTTTTCCCAAGAACATGAAGAATTACACGAACGGTGGCAAGTAGTAGATGAGATTATCAATAATTATAATTTCACAGAAGAAAAAGCTCGTAATGTGTTAGGATCATTCCTATTTAAAGGTGATGATGTATTTAAACTAGTAGGTGATTTATCCGGTGGTGAACGAGCGCGTTTAGCTCTTTTGAAATTATTTTTACAAGGTGATAATTTCCTCATTCTCGACGAACCTACTAACCATTTAGATGTACCTACTCGTGAAATAGTCGAACGTGCGTTGCAGCAATTTGGTGGTACGTGTTTTATTATTTCTCATGACCGGTATTTCTTAGACCAAGTGTCTACGAGAACGTTAGTATTAGAGAATAAAGGGATTACCGAGTATTTAGGTAATTATTCTTATTATAAGGAAAAACTGAAGGAGCAAAATGATATTGCTGCTCTCACTGAGCATGTAGAAGAAGTCCCTAAAGACAAGGCTAAAACTGAGACCAAAGTGGTTCCTTCAAGTGATGAATCAAAGCCAAAACCGAATACGTACATGGTGGAAAAACAACTAGCTGAGGTGGAAGAAGAAATTGCTCGGTTAGAAGCGACTATGAAAATGTATGAAGTGCAATTAGCTAATCCTGTAGTACAACAGGATTTAGAGGAGATGGCAAACATATCAAAACAGCTTTCAGACACAGAAAGTTCTCTACAAGCGCTGTATGAGAAGTGGGAACATTTTTCAGAATTGTTAGTAGAATAAATAAAACTTATAAGGTGTATATCTGAATTCTATAGAAGATATACATGATTTGATTGACAAACATAAAAATTATTTCATAATATAGAAGTATATATAATTTATACTATTATATTTGCTGTTATTGTGATTAAAGGAAGGGTGTAACATGAATAAATCCATGTTAAAAAAAGCAGCCATTTTCGGTCTTGCTGGTGTAATGGCGGTTGCTGCTGGTTGTGGTAGCAATAAAGATGCAGGTAATGCAAATAATAATGAAGCTAAAATCGCATTGTTAACAACGACAACAGGCGGTGCTGCTGCGTATGGTGAATCTATCAAAGCTGGTGCAGAATTGGCCGTTAGTGAAATCAATGCAGACGCTAACAATGTAAAAATTAATTTGCTCGTTGAAGACACTAAAGGTGACAAAAACGAAGCGATTAATGCGATGAACAAAGTAATTTCTAAAGATAAAGTGGTAGGCGTTATCGGTCCTATGTTATCTGGTGAAATGATGGCTGCTGGCCCTGTAGCAAATAAGAGCAAAGTCGTAGCTCTTGGCACATCTACAACAGCTGAAGGTATTACAGATATCGGCGATTACATTTTCCGTAATGCTGTACCAGAATCCTTGGCAGTAGATACTGCAATCAAAGAAGCGCATAAAACTTTGAACTTTAAAACTGCAGCTATTATGTACTCCAACAACAATGACCAAATGGT
>JAIITD010000180.1 GCA_022737715.1 Veillonella sp. | reverse complement strand
GAATCGTGTCAGGACTGAGAGGTAGCAGCACTAAGCGGTAACCTTCATGTGCCACGGGGAACCCGGGGGCTGTCGTGATCGAATATTGCAAGGCGGCCTTTGGGGCCGCTTTTTTTATCCTACTAGTGAAGCTGAAAAGGGTATTAGTTATATACAAAGAGGACGTGAAAGGGCGCCCTCTTTTTTGCGTAATATGGTATAATAAAGTATTGCTAATTACGGACTATTTATAGGGAGAAGGGGGTGTTCCTATGGCATATATGGCGTTATATCGTAAGTATCGTCCGCAGACGTTTACCGATGTGGTTGGACAACATCAGGTATCAGATACATTGATGCGTGCTATCCGCGAGGATAAGGTGGCTCATGCATATCTATTTGCCGGCCCTCGTGGGACTGGTAAGACGAGTATGGCTAAGATTTTTGCCCGTGCCATTAATTGTGAACATGGCCCTACGGACCATCCTTGTAATAAATGTAGTGTATGTAAATCGATTTTGAGTGGTCAATCTATGGACGTCCTCGAAATTGATGCCGCATCAAATCGTGGTATCGATGAGATTCGTGCTCTTCGTGAAAGCGTAAAATTTATGCCTGTAGAGGGGCGTAAAAAGGTATTCATCATCGACGAAGCCCATATGCTTACCAATGAAGCGTGGAATGCCCTATTAAAGACGATAGAAGAACCACCAGACCACGTCATGTTCATCTTTGCGACCACAGAGATTGAAAAATTGCCTGTTACTATCGTATCTCGTTGTCAACGATATACATTCAGACGTATCACATCTGATGATATTGCGCAGCGGTTACAATATGTTGCAGATAAAGAAGGCTTTGCCTTAGAGGATAATGCAGCACGGCTCATCGCGGTCCATGCGGATGGTGGCTTGCGCGATGCGTTAAGTATTCTAGATCAATGTGTGGGCATGGCCAGTGGCGAGATTACACCTTCTGTTGTAGAGGAACTCATTGGCCTCGTTAGTAAGGACTGGATTATTAAATTCCTATCTGCCTTGCATAATGGAGATGGCCCAGCTGTATTGAAATATATTCAAAATGCGCTTAGTGAAGGGCGTGATGGGGCTCAAATCATGGAGGACCTTACGCAACACTTACGGGCTTTATTGATTGCTAAGGTAGCTCCCGATGCTGAGGAATTAAAGGTATATGATTCGTTCCGCACTGAATTCTTAGAACAAGCACAGGCTATCGAGTTTGGTACCATTAACCAATATATTAAACAGTTGCAATCCATCATGAGCGATGCAAAGCAGGTAGATAACCCACGGACCGTTATTGAAATGGGATTGCTCGTATTATGTGCTGGTATTTCAAAAGCGAATGATGATGTAGAAGAACGCTTATCCGCCTTGGAACATTCAGAGCGAGAATCTCGGGAAGGGCTTCTTAACCGATTAGCTAAGTTGGAACAACAAGGCCCACCGATGACGGCACCATCTATTAATTTTGTGGCTACACCTAATGCATCAAGGTCTAATGTGGTAGATGATGATTTTATTCCACCACCTATGGAGGAATATGAATCTGTTACGATTCATGAGGTGCCAACAAATTATAAGCCTGCACCTACTGTAGCGGAATCGAAGCCTAGCTCCAGTACACAAACGGCTGCTACAGGTTTGACACCTCCGCCAGTGGCTGGGAGTGTGCCACCTCCTATGAATGGTGTGGGTATGACGCCACCACCGATGAAGACTTCTGGTGCAGTACCACCTAAGACAGGCACAGCTCGAACGACGAGACATACGGGCCGTCAGAAGAATACAGGTATTAGCCAAGTCGCTGTTATCGGTGAAACCATGGTGGACTCTGGGGAATATAGAACCATTCAGACTACTGTGATAAAATATCTAAAGGACAGCGATAAGGGATTAGCATATAATATTATTGGTCAAGGCCAAGTTATTTATGTAGATCGTGAAAAAGCAGTGGTAGCTTTTAAAAAGGGGATATCCCTTACCTTGGCTACTAATGAAGCAAATCGCAAGGAAATTGCATTAGCATTCCAATATGCGTTAGGCTATTCCGTGTCTTTAGAGATTGTTGATATAGAGACAGATGTCTATAAAGAATATATGATGGCTAGTGGAGCACGATCTAATCGAGCTGTACAGCCTAAAAGGGCACAGCCAGCACCGGTTGTTGAGGCTCCGCTACCACCGGTAGAAGCAGACTTACTTGATAATGGTGAAATAGCATCCTCTACGCCTATAGCGACTCAGGATACTGAAGAGAAGTCTGGAGCTACTATACAATCTGAAACCCAAGATGTATCTGGTGGTGTAAAAACGCCAGAGCCTATCAGCTCCGAAGCTCGTAATAATGCTAGAGAGGCTGCGTTAGCGGCTCTTAAAGCAAGAGGTATAAAACCACCGAGCAGTAAGGGCAATGCAGAGTCTTCTACTAAGAAACCGACGACTCATGATGATGGCGGTATACCCGTTATGAGTTTAGATGGAACACAGGTAATGACCGATGATGGTGAAGTTATCAATCGGCCTATGGATAGCGGTGCCACCGTGGAGGTAGAAGCCGTCCCAAAGCGTGAATACCAGTGGGACCCTGAACATATGGGCGTTGAAGAACAACAAAACCCACTGTTGGCTAAAACATTAGAGAAACTTTCAGAAGACCATGACATATATGTAGAGGTCATAGAAGAGTAAATTATATTTTTTAGTATATAGTTAATTTATTGTACAGGGACTTTCACAGTCCTATAAGGAGGAAATACAATGTTCGGTAAAGGTATGGGCAATATGGC
>JAIITD010000179.1 GCA_022737715.1 Veillonella sp. | reverse complement strand
TAATCGTGTTTATTCATGAATTAGGTCATTTTATAACTGCAAAATTATCGGGCATGCGTGTTGATGAATTTGCTATTGGTTTTGGTCCTGTTTTGCTAAAAAAACAATATGGCGAAACCTTATACTCTGTTCGTTGTATTCCGTTAGGTGGTTTCAATCGCATCGCTGGAATGACACCTGATGAGCCATTAGATGATGGTTCATTCTATACAAAACCAGCTTATAAAAAACTTATTGTTATTTCTGCTGGTGCTATTTTTAATTTCTTATTGGCTATAGTCATTTATTTCGGCCTAAATGCTACAGTGGGGACAATGGTTTCTACTGATAAGCCTATAATTGGCAGTGTTATTACAGGTGGTGCTGCAGATTTAGGAAAATTACAGGGCGGAGACATTATACTTTCCATTGATAACCAACCTATTTCCAAGTGGTCAGAGATTTCTGAACGTTTGAAAGGCACAGCTAATCATGGTGTTACCGTTGTAGTAAATCGTAATGGTGAAACAGTTGAAACTACTGTAATTCCAAAGATGGAAAAGGATACACCAAAGTTAGGTATATATCAAGCGTATGAAACAATACCTCATAGTATAGGGGATTCTTTCATACTAGCTGTTCAGAAAACAGGATATATTATTGTAGCTATGGTAGATGGATTACGTGAAATGGTTGTGGGAACAGAACAGGCTGAAGTATCTGGTCCTGTTGGCATTTCCCATATGGCCGGTTCCATAGCGCAACAAGGCTTTGCACCTCTATTAAGTTTTGCTGCATTGCTAAGTATTAACTTAGGTGTCATCAACCTTTTGCCGTTACCAGTTCTAGATGGTGGACATCTCATCATCATTTTAATAGAGGCTATTACAAGACGTAAATTACCTGCTAAAGCGTTGATGTATATTCAAATGATTGGTATTGCGCTATTAGTTACAATATTTGTATATGCTACTGCAAAAGATATACTACAATTACTATAAATAAGTCATAGTTAGGAGTTATATATGATTACTAGAAAACCAACAAATGGTATCTATGTAGGCAATGTAAAAATTGGCGACTATGCACCTGTTAGTATTCAGTCAATGATTACTACTGATCCTGTACATACGGAAAAGGCGATTGCTGAAATCAATCGATTAGCTGATGCTGGTTGTGAATTAGTTCGAGTTGCAGTTCCTACAATGGAATCTGCAAAAGCATTAAAAGCGGTACGAGCAGGAATAACCATTCCTCTTATAGCAGATATTCATTTTGATTATAAATTAGCATTAGAAGCCATTGATAATAATGTAGATGGCCTTCGAATTAATCCAGGCAATATCGGTGGAGAGGATAAGGTGTTGGCCGTTATTGAAAAGGCTAAACCTAAGCAAATTCCAATTCGTATTGGTGTTAATGCTGGTTCTTTACCAAAACATATATTAGACGCTTATGGAGGTCATCCAACAGCTGATGGTATGGTTGAGACTGCATTGGAACACGTACGTATTTTAGAGAAATTGGACTATAAACAAATGAAGATTTCTATTAAAGCTACCGAAGTACCACTTATGGTAGAAGCTTATAGAAAGCTTTCAGATAAAATACCATATCCATTGCATTTAGGTGTAACTGAAGCCGGTACCATTAAACAAGGTACGATTAAATCGGCTATGGGGATTGGTGCATTGCTATTAGATGGTATCGGTGATACCTTGCGCGTATCATTAACAGGTGACCCTATTCATGAAATTGAGGTGGGTAAAAGTATTCTAAGCAATTTAGGGCTTAGAAACTTTGGAGCTACCATGATTTCATGCCCAACATGCGGTCGTTGCCAAGTTAATTTATTTGATATGGCAAGCATTGTAGAAGAACGTCTAGCATCCATTTCTGCACCTATTAAGGTTGCAGTAATGGGATGTGTCGTTAATGGACCTGGTGAAGCTAGGGAAGCCGATTTTGGTATTGCCGGTGGCAAAGGTCAAGGTATCGTATTCAGAAAAGGGGAAGTTTTAAAAACCGTACCCGAATCTGAACTAGTAGATACTTTATTTAGAGAAATAGATCAATATTTAGAAACAATTGATAAGGAGTAATTGTATGTTAGCCAGTAAATTATATGCCCCAACATTGCGGGAAGTTCCATCTGATGCAGATGTGGTAAGTCAACAGCTTATGTTGCGCGCAGGTTTTATGCGTAAGGTTGCTAATGGTTTATATAGTTTTTTACCTTTGGGCTGGCGAAGCATCAAAAAAATTGAAGCTATCATTCGCGAAGAAATGGACCGTTCTGGTGCACAAGAGATTATGATGCCTATTTTGCAACCAGCAGAGATTTGGAAAGAATCTGGTCGTTGGAATGCGTATGGTGCTGAAATGATGCGTATCAATGACCGCCATGATGTGGAGTACTGCTTAGGACCAACTCATGAAGAAATGATTACAACATTGGTAAAAAATGAAATTAATTCATATCGTCAATTACCAGTTAATCTTTATCAAATTCAAAGTAAATTCCGCGATGAACGTCGTCCACGATATGGTTTAATGCGTAGCCGCGAATTTATCATGAAGGATGGTTACTCCTTTGACATTGATGATGCAGCTGCAGATGTTTCTTACAAAAATATGTATGATGCATATAGTCGTATTTTTACTCGTTGTGGTCTTACTTTTAGACCTGTAGAAGCAGATAGCGGTGCTATTGGTGGTAGCAATACCCATGAATTTATGGCTATTGCTGAAGCCGGTGAAGCAGATATTATTCACTGTTCCGCTTGTGACTATGCAGCGAATATTGAAATCGGTAAACCTGG
>JAIITD010000178.1 GCA_022737715.1 Veillonella sp. | reverse complement strand
GCTATCGGTATGCAATCTCAAGCAACTGGTGAATCTGCAATTGCAGAAGGCCCAGGCTCTCGTGCAGGCGGTAAATATGGCGTTGCATTAGGTCGTACAACTAAAGCGAATGCAGAAGCTGCTACTGCATTAGGTAATGCAGCAGAAGCTAACATTGCCAATGGTGTAGCACTAGGCTCTAACTCTGTTACAACAACAGATAAAGGTGTTAAAGGTTACAATCCTTCCGATGACCATACACGTCATTACACAAACTTGGACAACAATGTTCGCACAGCAACTACAGCTGCTGTATCTATCGGTAATGGCAGTACATTGACTCGTCAATTGACAGGTCTTGCTGCTGGTACTGCAGATACTGATGCTGTTAACGTAGCTCAATTGAAAAACGTTGGCGTTGCATTGACTGGTAATACTGGTTCTAGCGACTTTTTGGCTGACGGCGGTAAATTGAATGTTCGTGGTGAAGGCCGTGTATCCGCAGCTGTTGCTGATGAAAATACTAAAGACTCCAGATTGACTTTGACATTTGATGACAAAGGCATGGTGAAAGCTGGTAGAAACGTTACTGTTGATGAAAAAACAGTTGATGGTCGTACTACATACACAATCAACGCTGCAGACGCTGCTGCAAAATACGATTTCTTAACAAATGCTAAGGCTAATGGTGGTAAATTAGATGGGACTGCTACACCTACTAAGGTTGAAAGCGGTCAAACTGTTACCTATGCAGCTGGTAAAAACTTAACAGTTAAACAAGATATCAACCAATCTGCAGGTGAACAAACCTATACATATTCCTTGAACAAGGATCTTAAAGAAATTACATCCATCACTAACAATGGTGGTCCTACATTGAACTTTGGTCCTAACAACATCAGCGTTACTGGTGGCAACTTGGATCTTGGTGATAATAACATTACTCACCTTCATTCCGGTGGGGATACAGTTGATAATGCTGCAAACATTGGTGATGTTATCCGTATTTCCAAAGCTAATGATTTACACATTGCACCTACAGCAGGTACTAACAATAACGTAGCTGAATACACTGTAGACTCTAACAAAAAGGTTACATTAACTTACCAAGATGGTAATGGTAAAACTGTAAATGGTCCTAAAGCAGTTATCGACTTGAGCGGTTTGAAAACTGGCGACATGAGTTCCTTCAACGTAAAATCTTCTGCTACAGAAGGTAAGGTTGCACAAGGTTCTGCTGGTGTTCAAGAAATCCGTGATGGCAAAACTGTAGAAATGCAAGCCGGCAAAAACATGACCATTAAACAAACTAATAACAATGGTAATGCGGCTGTTGAATTCTCCTTGAACAAAAATGTGGACCTCACTCCAGATGGTTCCTTGAAAATTGGTGACACTAACATCACTGACAATGGTTTGACTATCAATAATGGTCCTTCTATTACTAAAACTGGTATCAACGCTGGTGATTTGAATATCACTAATGTGAAAGCTGGCGTAAATGATAACGATGCAGTTAATGTTAGCCAATTGAAACAAGTTCGTGCTGACGAACGTCACATCAAACCTGGTGAATATGCGGTAGATGCAAACGGCAAAGTAACGATGACATACGTTGACGGTAACAACAAAGACGTTGCTAACGAAACGGCTGTTATCACAGGTATTGCTAAACAAGATCTTTCCAATATCAACAAGGGTGGCGAAACAGTCATCCAAAATCTTGCTAAAAAATCCATCGATATGGAAAATGGTAAGAATACAAAGGTGAGCAACCGTGAAATCAATGGCGTTAAAACTTTCAAAGTAGACGTTGAAGGTGATTTAAACGACATTACATCCATCACAAACAAAGCTGGCGATGGCAAGGTTGTATTCGGTGGTAACCAAACTGTTAACGTAGCAGGTGATCATAACATTAACTTGAATGCTAAAGTTGGTGACATCACTGGTTTAACTAACGTAACGTTGGATGCTCCTGATTTCGCTAAAAAAGGTCGCGCCGCTACTGAAGAACAATTAAGCATCGTTAATAACGGTTTCAATAACACAGTTGGCTTGACTGGTAACACTGGTGCTACTGATCTTCAAAAATTGAACCAAGCTGGTGGCTTGAGCTTTGGTGTAGTTGGTGCTAACAATGGCCAATACATCAAGACAACTGCATCTGGTAGCAACGTAGCTGTTGACTTGTCCGATGATGCTAAAGGCAAATTGAACAATACTGTAGAGGTTCGTGGTAAAAATGCTGCGAAGGTTACATCTGTAACAGAAAATACTGTTGATGGTGGTAAGAAAACAATCTACACAGTAGACGTTGATAATGTAACACCTACAGCTGCTTCTACTGAAAAAGTGAAAGCGAAAGACGATTCCAGCAGTTCTACAGATAAAAACATCGCTAAGGTTACACCTCAAGCAGGTGACCAATATGGCGACGCTGGCGCAACTTACGAAGTAAACGTATCCCGTAACGACGTAAAAGACGCAGCTCGTGAAGCAATCACTGTAAATACTAGCAATACAACTAACAACCCTATTACTGTTACACCTGTACAAGATGAAACAAATCATAATACTACATACACAGTAACATTCGATGGTAACAAAGCAGCTACTCAAATTCCTTTAACATACAAAGCGAATGGCCAAAATGCTCAAACAGTTACATTGGATAAAGGTTTGAACTTCACAAATGGTAGAAATACAACTGCTTCCGTTGATGCTGAAGGCGTTGTTAAATACGATGTGAATAAAGATTTAGTTAACATCAATTCCATTTCCAATACTACAAATGGTCCAAAAATGGAATTTGGTCCTAACTCCATTAACATCACAAATGGCCCTATCAACATGGGTGACCAAAAC
>JAIITD010000177.1 GCA_022737715.1 Veillonella sp. | reverse complement strand
GCATCTTTTTTGAAGTAATCACCGAAGGAGAAGTTACCAAGCATTTCAAAGAATGTATGGTGACGTGCTGTGCGACCTACGTTTTCAAGGTCCCCTGTACGCATACATTTTTGGCTTGTTGTAATACGATGACAAGGAGGTACCAATTTACCTGTAAAGAAAGGCTTTAATGGCGCCATACCTGCCCCGATCAATAATAGAGACGGATCGTTTTCTGGGATAAGAGAAAAACTATCTAATTTTAAATGTCCTTTGCTTTCAAAAAACTGCAAGTATACTTGACGCAGTTCATTACCTTTCATGTGTATATTCCTCCTAAAATAATTTACTCTTAATTATAACGTAAAAACCTTAGAAAATCTATTATAACCTCTATATATCTGGATATAATTAACCCTCATTAGCATTCTCTATTCCATCTAGTTGTCATAAAATAAGATACAAAAAAGAGGTTATACAAATCAACAAAACTTAATTGATTCGTATAGCCCCTTTTTATGGCTCATATATATCGCTGTTTCTTCAAGGAGAAACCATATATTATATAACGCGTTTAGCACCGATGTAGCGTTCGCCCCAATAACCAGTATCAAGATCCGCTACGGCTACGCCACGGCTAGATGTAGCACTGATAAATTTACCATTGCCAATATAAATACCAGAATGAGATGGACCTGGTTCGTAAGTTTCAAAGAATACCAAATCGCCTGCCTTGAGGTTCGCACGGGATACTTCAACACCTACGTTGTATTGTTCATCCGCTAAGCGTGGCAAGGAAATACCTTGTTTTGCAAATACGTATTTAACATAACCAGAGCAGTCGAAACCACTTGGTGTAGTACCGCCAAATACATAAGGAACACCGCGGTATTTATCGGCTTCTGCCAAAATAGCATGAATATTGTTTGGTGTTTGTACCTTTTTCAAATTATTCAACTTAACGTTTTGGCCTGCAAGACGTCGAGATTGTGCATTTTGATTTGTGAAAGCAGATTTTGTTGCCACTGCTTTTGTAGCTGCATTATTGGATAATACTGCTTTAGTTGTGCGAGGAGCACCCATCAACGCATTGTACGTTGCTGGTCCAATAATACCATCTACAGGTAAGCCACGATCTTGTTGGAATAGGCGTACAGCCCATTTTGTTTCCTTACCATACACACCATTTTTATCGGTTGCATTATAACCGTGTTTAATTAATTGTTGTTGTACAGCGATTACGTTTCTACCTTTATCACCATATTGTAATGTTGTAGCGCTTGCCATCGCAGTGGTAGCACATACAAATGTTAATGTTAATGCCGCAATTTTACTCTTACTATATTTTGACTTCATATTCTTCCTTCCTAAAACTTCAAAGTGAGTTTACTTATTCAAAATATACTAACCGTCTCTCTATTTGCATCCAACAAATACAGCTAGTCTTTATCTTCTTCAGGGCCAGGTACTTGATTGGCTATAAATATATCAGCTTTTGATGGTTCATAAGCTATTTCTGGATTTTCACCATCAAAATTTATAGCAGCTTTCACCCAATATAATGGACGTTGTTTTACCTCTTCGAATACGCGTCCTACGTATTCGCCGATGATGCCAAGTCCGACTAATTGGATACCACCGATAAATAATATGGACACGCCCAAGGTGGTCCACCCGTTTAATGCTTGACCCGTTAAGTACACGTAGAGCAAATGTAGAATCAAGAGAAAACTCAAGCCCCCACATAGGACACCTACATACAAAGCCGCACGCAATGGAACGCGCGAAAACGCTGTTACCCCATCGAGAGCAAAGCGAATCATTTTGCGCACACTGAATTTCGAAACCCCTGCAAAGCGAGGTGGCGCAACAAAGTGAAGTTCAGCTTGGCGATAGCCAAGAGCACCCACGATGCCGCGCAAGAAACGTCCGTGTTCACGGAAATGTCGCAAAGTTTCTAGCGACTTACGATTCATTAAACGGAAATCAGATCCCCCTTCTACGATGGGAACATCTGCCATTTTATTCATCAGTTTATAATAATATTTAGAAGTGAAGGATTTTGCCCAGCTGGCATCCTCCGTAGAGTCGCGTATGGTACGTACCACATCGTAACCAGCCTCCCACAAACGTATCAGTTCTGGAATCAAAGCCGGTGGATGTTGCATATCACCATCCATGGTGATGACCGCATCACCTTTGGCATAATCAAGACCACATGTCAACGCAGTCTGATGACCAAAGTTCCGTGCCAATAACACGACCTTAACTCGTGTATCAAGTTTTGCAATCTCGCGCAAAACGACAATAGACGAGTCCGTAGATCCATCATCAACATAGATAAGTTCGTATTCATATGGTAGACCTGTCATAACTTTTGTTACGGCATTGTAAAAAATAGCTATATTTTCTTCTTCATTATATACAGGTACAACAATTGAAACTAACATATATCCTCCGTCGATTACTTCTATATTTTAGCGTTAAATAGTCAATATAGGCAAATTTAAAAGGTTAACAATAGAAAAGATGAACCTCATAAATCCAGTAATTATGCTATTTACTGGAATTTTGAGGTTCATTCTCTTCACATTTCACTTTTATCGTATTTACTTATTAATAAAACATGTATTTATTAAAATGTTATATTTATACACTTTTACGCATATCATATATATAGGCATTAAACTATTTGTTTTATAGTCCAGCAGCATCAATCCATGTCGTAAGATCTTCTTCTGCTGTCACGATATCTTCATCAAAAGCACCTACTACTTCAGGATAACGAGCAACCTCTACCGTATGTAGGATTGAGTCATCACGACCATTTTTATAGGTACCGACCCAAATGCCAGAAAATTGAGATTCATACCA
>JAIITD010000176.1 GCA_022737715.1 Veillonella sp. | reverse complement strand
CGTTTGCTATTATCTACGATAGCTTGTGCATTAACAGCGATGTTCTTAGTATTGTTTGTGATGTTAGTAGTGTTATTTTCTACCTTACCGTTGATATTAGTAATTTGATTTTTAATATCGTTAATAACAGTAGAGGATTGACCTACTTGACCTTTCAATTCATCGATAGCTTTAGCATTGATATTGATATTCTTAGTATTGTTTGCAATGTTAGTAGTATTAACCTTTACATTATCTTCAACAGCACTAATGCGTGTAGAGTTATCTACAATATTGCCTTCTAAGTAATCTAAACGTTGATCATGACGATCTACGCGACCTTTAAGGCCATCCAAGTCGCCTTTAAGACCATTTAAATCACCTTTTACGCCATCAATCTTAACATTTACTTCACCAATCTTAGTATTGATTGTATTGTTGATTTGTTTGTTATTTTCGTTGATTTTCACATCGATGTTTTTATCAACCTTATTAAGGATTGTTGTGTTATTTTCATTGATTTTAACATCGATATTTTTATCAACTTTATTAAGAATTGTAGTATTGTTGTTAGTAATAGCAGTTTCAATATTTTTATTGATTACTGTATTGTTATTATTAATAGCTGTTTCGATGTTCTTATTGATAACAGTGTTGTTATTAGTGATTGCAGTATTGATATCATTTCTAATCACTGTATTGTTAGCTTCAATCTTAGCATTGATTGTATTTTCTACATTAGTGATTGTAGTACCAATTTGGCCTTTTAATTTCTTGATATCATCTTCGTTAGCACTAATACGTGTAGAGTTATCTACAATATTGCCTTGCAAGTAGTCTAAACGTTCGTCATGACGATCTACACGTTTAGTAAGACCATCTACATCACCTTTAACACCATCGACACGGACATTAACATTATTGATTGCTGTTGTATTAGCATCAATTTTCTTGTTAACATCAACGATATTAGCATCGATTTTCTTGCTCAAATCGATAACATTGTTATCAATCTTCGTATTGATTTCGTTAACCTTGTTATCAATGTTTGTGTTGATTTCAGTTACTTTATTATCAATCTTAGTATTGATTTCATTAACTTTATTATCTACCTTTGTATTGATAGTTACATCGTTCTTATCAATCTTAGCATTAATTTCGTTAACCTTGTTATCAATCTTCGTATTGATTTCGTTTACTTTATTGTCAACTTTTTTATTGATAGTAATATTATTATTATCAATTTTTGTATTGATAACATTTACATTATTATCGATTTTCTTGTTAATAATATTTACATTATTATCAATATTTGCATTGATTTCAGTTACTTTGTTATCAATTTTTTGATCAATAGCAATTACTTTGTTGTCAATCTTAGTATTGATTTCATTAACTTTGTTATCTACTTTTGTATTGATAGCGATGTCGTTTTGATCAATCTTTTTATTGATATTTGTAATATCGTTTTTAATATTATTGATATCTACTTGAACATTACCAATATTTTGACCAACTTTACCCTTCAAATCAGCAATGTCTTTTGTATTGATATTAACTTGATTTGTAGTATTGCTCAAATCAGTCTTAATGTTCTTAACATCATTTTCTACAGCTTGTAAACGACCTTCATGGTTGCCCACAGCTTCAAGTACATAATTGATACGAGTTTTCGCATATTCTTGATTGCTATTAACGGTATTCGTTAAGTTTGTAATAGCTGTCGCATTTTTATTAATGTTTGTAGTATTATTCGCAATATTTACTTCATTAGCAGCAATGCGTTTACTATTGTCTACAATTTTTGTTGTATTGCCATCAACCTTAGCGTTTACATTGTTAATTGTAGTATTGATATTGTTAATGTCAGTTTTAACAACATTAATTTTAGCATCAACATCAGCATTCACTTTATTGATAATAGTTGTGTTGTTAGCATTAATTTCATTTTTGATTGTCTTATTAATTTCAACATTATTTTGTTTAATGCTATTGTCGATGTTAGCGTTAATAATTGTGTTATTAGCGTTAATTTTATTATCAATGTTAGTGTTTACTGTATTGATAATATTGGTTTTACTATTATCAATTTTAATGTCTACATCTTTATTGATTTGATTGATAATCTTAGTGTTATTTTCACTAATCTTATTATCAATTGTTGTGTTGATGTTGTTGATAGTAGTACCAACTTTACCTTTCAACTCTTCGATAGCTTTTTTATTATCATTGATGTCTTTTTTGTTATCGCCGATAAGTTTGCGGTTTTCTATCGCAATGGTATTGTTGAAAGTAATATTTTTAGTGTTTTCGTTAACTTGTTTAGACAAATCAGCAATAGACTTGCTGTTATTGTTAACGTTAACAGTCAAGTTGTTAATAGCTTTGCTATTAGCATCAACCTTAACATCTACCTTGTTAATATTCGCTTGTAATTCATTTTTAACATTAGCGATATTTTGATCAATTTTTACGTTATTTTCATTGATCTTATTAACGATTGTTTTGTTAATTTCAACATTATTCGCTTCAATGCTATTTTTGATATTATTGTTAATAACAGTGTTATTAGCATTAATTTCATTCTTAATAGTCTTGTTGATTTCTACATTGTTAGCATTGATTTCGTTTTTAATGTTGTTATTAATAACTGTATTGTTGTTTTGAATACTTTCATTAATAGTTTTGTTCACTGTATTGATGATAGAAGTATTATTCTTTTCAATCTTAGCATCAATATTTTGATCTACTTTATTAATGATTGTTGTATTGTTATTTTCAATCTTAGCATCAATATTTTGATTTACTTGATTGATGATAGTAGTGTTATTATTTTGAATTTCTTTTTTGATGTTGTTATTTACTTGATTAATAATA
>JAIITD010000175.1 GCA_022737715.1 Veillonella sp. | reverse complement strand
TTCGAGCCATGGCTCGAATAGTCATTTTGCTATTATGTGGTATTATTTTTCGATATTTACAATGTTAACGATAACTTCAACAGCTTTTTTCATATCGTCAATACATGCAAATTCATGACGTCCATGAAGGTTTTCTACACCGGTAAAGATATTTGGTGTTGGAATACCCATGAAGGAAATTTTAGAACCATCGGTACCACCGCGAATAGGATCGCAAATAGGTGTAATACCCGCTTTTTCCATGGCTGCTTTGGCTACGTTGACACATTCCATATTATCTTTGATGATGTCATACATATTGTAATATTGATCTTTGACAGATACTTCGCAAACTTCACGGCCATAGATTTCATTTAATGTTTGACCGGCTTGTAGGAAGAATGCTTTTTTCGCTTCGAACAATTCTTTGTCATGGTCGCGGATAATATAGTTCATCTTACCTGTATCCACTTGTGTTTCCATGCTCATAAGCATAAAGAAACCTTGACGACCACAGGTGTGTTCAGGAACAGCGGCCCCTGGTAATAGCGCATCAAATTGCATAGCTAGTTTAGCGCAGTTAATCATAATCCCTTTTGCTGTACCAGTGTGTACTGATACACCTTTGAGTGTAACAGTACCGCCAGCTGCGTTGAATGTTTCGTATTCGAGTTGACCTAGGCTTTCACCATCGATTGTATAGGCAAAGTCCACAGGGAATTGTTTTACGTCGAAATGGTCTGCACCGGTGCCGATTTCTTCGTCAGGGCCAAAGGCGCACATAATTTTACCGTGTTTGATTTCTGGGTGAGCCATAAGATAGGAGAGGGCCTCCATAATTTCACAAATGCCGGCCTTATCATCGCCGCCTAGTAGGGTGAGACCGTCTGTTACGACTAGAGATTTGCCGATATAGTTTTTTAGATTAGGAAAATCTTCGCGACGTGTAAAAATCTGATGTTCTTCATTGAGGCAAATATCGTTGCCATCGTAGTTTTCAATGATGCGTGGCTTAATATTTTCTGCGTTATAGTCGGCCGTATCCATATGAGCAATAAAGCCAATCGAAGGCGCTTTTGCATCTGTATTAGCATTCAGTGTACCGATGACAAATCCGTTTTCTCGATTGTAGATGACCTCATCAAGACCGATTGCTTTCAAATCAGGAACGAGTACATTGGTAGCAAAATCGACTTGCGTTTGCGTACTAGGAATCGTTGTACTTTCCTCGTTAGACCGTGTATTTATGCTTGTGTAGCGTACAAAACGTTCAACCATTGGTTCCATAATAAGCCTCCTTGAGAGAATGTATTGAATATATAATTGGTTGATACCATAGTTAGACCTATTTAGCCTATATATCTTAATTGTAGACCAGTAGTACATAAAAAGCAAAGTGTATCGGTGCATAATGTGTAAAAATATTCGTATTATGCATATAAAGCAATTGAAACGTGTATAGCACCATGATAGTATAAAGGTGGATAGATATACGTTTGTGTTTTTTATGAGGAGGTTTTACTATGTCGGACGAAACTCGTTCTATTCCGCCCGTAGAACCGGTACTTGATCCTAAAAAGGACTACGAAGAAATTAATTCATACGTAGTATTTTGGGGCCTGTTCTATGCAGCAATCTTTACACTGGCTGTTGGCTATCTATGTTTGAAAATAGGTCAAACAGTAGATGCCTTTGCTCCAGTATCTGTACTTGCCATGGGTACAGCAGTTATTTTGAAACGGAAAAATGCGTTTGCTGAAACTGTACACATTCAAGCAATCGCCAGCTCTAGTACAAACACATTAGCTGGGGCTATGTTCTTCTTGCCAGCCCTTTACATTTGGGGTGTAACAGATGTAACCTTTACACAAATGGCAATTCCTATTATTCTTGGTGGCGTACTTGGTGTTCTCTTATGCGTTATGTTCCGTCGCTACTTTGTAGAAGAAATGCACTATGTGTATCCGTTCCCAAGCGGTCGTGCTGCAGCTGAAGTATTGATGAGTAATGAAGGTAGCAAAGCTAAATTGATGTTAGGTTCTGGCCTTATTGCTCTCGTATATGACTTTATTCTAAACAGCCTTGGCTGGTGGGAAGAGGTCATTCGTACAGCTACATTTAAATGGGGCGCTGCCTTAGCCGACCAAACTAAATTGACGGCTGCCGTAGATACTGATGCAGCATTGCTCGGTCTTGGTTACTTTACAGGCCTTCGTTATGCAGCGATTATCGCAGCGGGCTCATTCTTCTCTTGGTTTGTATGTATTCCGATTGTGTACTTCTTAGCACCAGAACATGTGATGCATATCAATGGTCAATCCGTACTCTTAGCGGATGCTCCAATTCGTAAGGTATTCCTTGATTATGTGCGTCATATCGGTATTGGTATGCTCGCTATGGCCGGCATCATTGGCCTTTTAAGCATGTCTAAGGTAGTTGGTAACGTTGTAAAAAAAGCAGTTTTAGATATATTCACATCTAAAACTACAGAAGTTAACTTGCTTCGTACGCAACGCGACGTTCCTACATCTTGGATTGGTGCAGGCATCTTGTTATGTACCGTTTTATTTGCCGTATACTTCCACTTTATGTATTCTGAAAGCCTCGCTCAAACAGGCGTAGCATTCTTAATCGTTCTAATCATGTCCTTCTTACTTGCTGTAGTTGGTATTAGTTCTATTGCGTATACTGGTACAGAACCAGTTTCCGGTATGACAATCTTTATGATTATCATCTCGGCTGTATGCTTAACAGCTGCTGGCATGACTGGTAAAGTAGGTATGATTGCAGTCCTCATGATGGCATCCTTCATAGGTACAACCATCGGTATGGCTGGTAACTTTATGTCCGAACTTAAGGTAGCACATATGACAGGTGCTACACCTAAGAAAATGGAACAATGGCAAATCGTTGGTAC
>JAIITD010000007.1 GCA_022737715.1 Veillonella sp. | reverse complement strand
CACACCAAATAATAATGCGTATTAATATCTTAAATTATTATATCATGCACATTTAGAATTTCAACAATAATTATCATTTTGTTATTCAAATTACTAATACATATTATTAAATATGATTATAAATTACTTTTAAAATACAGTCTAAACACTTATATAATCTTTGTTATCCACTAATGAAATTTTATGCATAAATCACTCTTCAATTTCTAATTATGAGAATAAAGGTTATTTAATTATCAGTTATCGCTATATCAATTCTCATTTAACTATTTATCATGCAAGAATCATTAACTATTACAATACATTCTATTCTCAATTTTATATATTGTATTCTCATTTATAATATCATCTATAATATTTAACTATCATTATTCATGGAGCAAGGGCCCCTATAGACATATATTTGCTCACCTCTACAAGATTAGGTATAATTAATATAATATGTATTAAAGAAAGGACGACACATGAAATCTTTTAAATCCTTAGGCGTTTGTGATGAACTCATTAGCACCTTACAAAAACAAGGCATCAAGGAACCAACGCCGATTCAAGAACAATCGATTCCTATCGTCTTCAAAGGCAACGATATTATTGCAAAGGCACAAACAGGAACAGGCAAAACACTTGCCTTCCTATTGCCGATATTGCAACGTATTCACACAGATGTACACCAAGAACAAGTACTGATTATCGCACCAACACGGGAACTCATTAAGCAAATTTCCGATGAAGCGAAGGTACTAGGCGCAGTGTTAGGCGTCGATATTCTTCCTCTCATCGGCGGCAAAACAATCGAATCCCAATTACAACAATTAGGTCGACGCCCTCATGTTATTTTGGGTACACCTGGTCGTTTATTAGACCATGCCAAACGCGGTTCTCTACACCTCGATTCAATTCGACGCGTTGTACTCGATGAAGCCGATCAAATGCTTCACATGGGATTTTTACCAGACATTGAAAACCTCATTGGCCAAACAGATGCAAACCGTCAATTATTGCTCTTCTCTGCTACGATTCCGGACAAAATCCGCAACCTAGCAAAAGCGTACATGACAAAACCTGTGTCAGTTACAGCTGAAGGTAAACATATTACACTAGACTCAATCGACCAACGCGTATACATGATGAATCCAGAGGACAAAACACCTCGCCTCATCAAAATGATTCAGGACGATAATCCTTATTTGGCAATTGTATTCTGTAACAAACGTGAAGGCGCTATTCGCCTATCCTATGAATTGACAGCTGCTGGACTTAATATAGCAGAAATGCACGGCGACCTAACACAAGGTCGACGCACACAAATACTTCGAGATTTTGCTAAGGCAAAAACACAAATCTTGGTAGCTACCGATATTGCAGCGCGCGGCATCGATATTGAGGGCATCACTCATGTATACAACTATGATGTACCTCATGATGTAGATTACTACATCCATCGTATCGGTCGTACAGGTCGTGCGGGCAACTCCGGTATAGCCGTTACCTTCGCTACACCAGCAGACGAATCTTGGTTACGACGCATCGAACGTGCCATCCAAGCAACCTTAACAAAATATACAAAAGATGGGCAAATTAAAACTAAAGGTAACGCTAGCACTGCGCCAAAACGCAAAAAAACAACATCTAAACCTAAAATTACAAGTTCCTATCAATCTACAAAGGCAAAAGCCCATAAGGCTCGAGGTCATAAAGGTTCCAATACTCGACAACGCCGTACCTCTACATCACAAACAGGTCGACGTGGCAAACGTAGATAACACAAAATGCGTGTAGCAATCAATAAGCTACACGCATTTTTATATGCCATTATTTATTTTGATTTGCATAGATACTAGGTACACCCTCTACATCCATGCACTGCGTCTTACAAGCAGAACGATTGCTACAAACCCATGTAGTACGCCCTCTCATCTGTTGCTTTACAAAATACCCCTTTTTGCATCGAGGGCATATATATTGCTTTGACTCTTCCGGAACCTCCAGATTTAACCCCTCAGTTTGACCACCGCCAACAGGCTGTGTATATCGACAAGATGGATAATTGGTACATCCCAAAAAGGCGCCAAACTTACCATTCCGCTGTTGTAAACGCCCCTTTTTACAGGATGGACATTCAGGTAAATCCTTTAGGTTAACTTGATTGTCATCCATTGGTCGTTTTGCATTCTGATTCGAAATGGTACGAACCACATTGGGCATCATTTGATTGCGACTCACCTGTTTGTCAAAGCCAAGTTTATCAATCAAGTGTTGTAAAAATTGAATTTGGTCTTTCAAGAATGATTCCAGTGTATCCTCACCTTCACTCATAAGAGCAAGTCGTTCTTCCCAAACAGCTGTTTCATCAGGATATAACAATTCATCAGGCAATGCATCCACCAAGAGATAGCCCGTATCGGTAGGCGATAAAACCTGCTTTTTACCAGATGTTTTCATAAATCCACGAGTGATGAGTTCATCGATGATATTAGCCCGCGTTGCTTCTGTACCAATACCAGATACGGCCTTTAATTGTTTCTTCAGATCTTCATTTTTTACAAACTTATGAATTTCCTTCATCGCTTGCAACAATGTAGACGGTGTAAACCGAGATGGCGGTTTTGTTTGCTTAGCCTCTACAGATGAATCTGTATATTGAACTGAGTCATTCTTTTTAACGGCTGGTAAATGGTCTGCTTCTTCGATAGCATCCTTTTTAGGTCCCGATTCAGCCCCTCGATCATCGGTTAAGTCCGGTTCATCCCCTTCTGAATTTACCTTAGATTTTTGGCGCTTATATAAGGATTTCCAGCCCTCTTCAATAACAACGCGACCATTGGCAACAAATTCTTCCTCGCATTGGTCAACTACAATCTTTGTTTGCTCATATACATGTTCTCCACAAAATTGAGCAATATAGGCCTGACTGATGAGAAAATAAATATTTCGTTCCGCCTGACTTAAGCTATTTACATTGCACGCCACAGTCGTTGGAATAATCGCATGATGGGCGGTAATCTTTTTTTCGTTCCACGCACGACTTTTTATACCTTGATTTGCCCCTTGTGCCCAAGCTGAAAGTTTCTCATCCCCCGATTGTGCCAAATTGCTAAGAATAGCTATGCGGTCACCATATTGATTAGGTGGCAAGTATTCACAATCAGAACGAGGATAGGTGGTTAATTTTTTCTCATACAATTTTTGTGCCGTATCTAATACTGTCTGAGGATCATAGGAGTAAGCCTTCCCGGCTAACACTTGTAGAGAGGACAGTGATAATGGCAATCGTTGCGGGTCTTTTTTCTTAGACTTTGTAACGGACTTTATAATTCCTTCAGGACTTGCCGACAAGCGTTGGACCAAACTTTCAGCAACATCCTTATTAATGAGGCGACCATCTGGATCTAACCCTTTTTGTTCATCCTTTGGTTGCCACGTTGCCCAAAAAGTACCATTCTCATGGGGATATAAAATTTTAACGGTAAAATAATCAACCGGTTTAAAATCGGCTAATTCTCGTTCACGACGTACCACGAGTGCTAACGTTGGTGTTTTTACACGACCTATAGGCAATGTTACCTTATTGCCTTTATACCGTTCAGATAATGTATAGGCCCGCGATAAATTCATGCCAATCAGCCAGTCGGCACGTGCTCTAGCTAATGCAGATTGATATAAATTATGAAAGTCCTTATTATCACGCAAATCACCTAATGCGGATTTTACAGATTTCTCGTCCAAAGCATTTAATAAAATCCGTTGCACCGGTTTTGTATTGCCTACAAAATACAAAACCTCATCGACTAGTAGCTGACCTTCTCTATCCGGGTCACCAGCGTTGACGATGATATCAGCCTTTCCGATAAGATCTTTAACGGTTTCAAACTGTTGGCGACTGCTATCGGTTACGAGCAATTTCCACTCAGTAGGTACGATTGGTAAATCTTGAGGGCGCCAACGGATATATTTATCGTCATAGTCACCAGGCTCGGCTTGATGTAATACATGCCCCACAACCCATGTAACAACATCATCACCTTGGATAAAATAACCATTGCGTTTTTGTATATTCTTATTTTCCGGCAAACATTTACTGATTTCTCGAGCCATAGATGGCTTTTCTGCAATAAATAACCGCATGGTCCCCTCCTTAACGTACATATGGCGACCATCCCCGTAGTCGCTCTTTGAAATCTCATTATACTACAATTTAGTGGTCATAACTACCAAAATCATGTATAATTTTAAAGATATGAATGATGTGAAAATTGTACAATACAATTAAACTTTCACAAGCGAAACAACAGAGGTGAATTATGACATTTTTAGAAGAAGTACAACGTCGTCGTACGTTTGCTATCATATCTCACCCGGATGCGGGTAAAACAACATTAACAGAAAAATTACTATTATACGGTGGCGCTATTCATTTGGCAGGCTCCGTCAAGTCTCGAAAAACAGCAAAGCATGCTGTATCTGACTGGATGGAAATCGAAAAGCAACGTGGTATCTCTGTAACGAGTTCCGTATTGCAATTCGACTACGATGGATGTCGCGTAAACATCCTCGATACACCGGGTCACCAAGACTTCTCCGAAGATACCTACCGTACATTGATGGCTGCCGATAGTGCAGTCATGCTCATCGACGTAGCAAAAGGTGTGGAAGCACAAACAAAAAAACTATTTGCCGTTTCTAAAGAACGGGGCATTCCTATCTTTACATTCGTAAACAAAATTGACCATTTCGGCCGTAGCCCATTCGATTTGATGGAAGAAATCGAAAACGTTCTAGGCATTCGTACATGCCCTATGAACTGGCCTATCGGCATCAACGGTGAATATAAGGGCGTATACGATAGAGAACACGAAACAATTGAGCTCTTTGCGAAAGACGAAACACATGGTCAAGAAAAGTTAGCCTCTGAAAAAGGTGCTTTAACAGACCCTCGCATGAAAGAATTACTAGGTGACGATGTATATCAAGCATTGCTTGATGATATCGAATTACTCGATGTAGCAGGTGATCCATTCGATTTTGATAAGGTGCGCGCCGGTGAATTGACACCGATGTTCTTCGGTTCTGCTATGACAAATTTTGGGGTAAAACCATTCCTCGAAAAATTCTTAGAACTCGCTCCATCCCCTGCTCCACGTCAAGCTATAGAAGAAGTAGTTCAACCTACAAGCGAAGACTTCTCGGCCTTAGTATTTAAAATTCAAGCGAACATGGACCCTAATCACCATGACCGTATCGTATTTATGCGCATCTGCTCTGGTAAATTTGAAAAAGGCATGTCCGTATTGCATCGTCAATCGAATAAAACGATTCGTTTATCACAGCCACAACAATTCTTGGCTACAGAACGTACCATTGTTGAGGATGCGTACCCTGGTGACATTATCGGTGTCTTCGACGCCGGCACAATGGGTGTAGGCGATACACTATGTGCGCAAAAACACAAGGTTACATTTGGCGACTTCCCTGTATTTCCACCAGAATTCTTCGCCCGCGTATCTCCAAAAGATACGATGAAGCGTAAACAATTCCAAAAAGGGATGACACAACTCGCCCAAGAAGGGGCTGTTCAAATTTTTGAACAACCAGGTGCTCTCGACTCCTTTGTAGTTGGCGCTGTTGGTATGCTTCAATTTGAAGTATTGGAATACCGCTTAAAAAATGAATACGGTGTTGATTTATTAAATCATACATTGCCATATAGCGTGGCACGTTGGATTGACGGTGACGTAGATACATCTACACTAAAAGGGCTAGATAATGCAATGATTGTAAAGGATAATCGGGATCGCACCGTTGTGCTCATCGCCAACGAATGGCAAATGGGTTGGGTACAAGAACGTAATCCAGATGTTACATTCTTAACAACACCAAAACTACATAATGAGATTTAATTAAAGCTTAGTTCACTATAAATGGCGAAGGCCCTTTTTATCGAGCCTTCGCTATTTTATTCTCACATTCATGTAATCATAAATTTTTCTATTCTCATTAGAGGAATTTATAATGAAGGCGTAGAATATATAATCTATACATATTTTGTATACATGATAAATTCTATAGTATTTAATTGGTTGTTCATGATACAATGTAATAAATTATTTTTATTTGTTAAAAGGAGTGATTTTATGCCACTGATTGACCTAAAGTTAGTCAACGACGTATGGACACTAAACCTGTCCATGATTCAAACTGTGGGCCTCGCTGTAATTACCTTATTCATAGGTACTTGGATTAATAAACATTCCAAGTTTTTACAACGCATGTGTATGCCAGCACCAGCTGTAGGGGCTCTTCCATTTGCATTTTTAACTGCTATTCTTTCTTATTATCATATTTTGGATATTAAGTTCGAACCTTCCTTGCAGCAATTCTTAATGCTTGCCTTCTTTACTACCATCGGTTTGATGGCTTCCTTAAAAGTATTAAAAAAGGGCGGCATTTTCATTGTTTTCTTCTTCCTTGCTTGCGCCGTGTGGATTGTAGTTCAAAATACTGCAGGTATCGCCATTGCCAAAGCATTGGGTATTGACCCAATTATTGGTATCATGGCCGGTTCCGTATCCATGATTGGCGGTCTCGGTACGGCAGGTGCCTTCGGTCCATACTATGAAGAACTATATGGTGTCGCAGGAACAGCATCCGCAGCGGTAGCAGCAGCTACATTCGGTATGGTAGCTGGTACAATCTTAGGTGCTCCAGTAGGTGAACGCATCATCAAAATGCATAAGGTAAAAACACCTTATGACAACCCTGAAACTATGGATGATGACAACATCGATTATATCGAAGATCACGTTGAAGGCGGCGGAAAGCAATTTAACTCTCAAGATTTGTTAACGATTTGTATGTGGATTGGCCTGGCTCTTGGAATTGGTACCATTATAAGTGCAGGTTTATCTATCCTTACACCATTGCCTGCATACATCGGCTCTATGATTTGTGCAGCCATCATTCGTAATTATGGTGATTTTACAAAATCCTACAAAATTAACGATGCTGCTCTCGACGCTGTTTCTAATGTAGCATTATCCTTATTCGTTACAATGGCAATCAACAGCTTGAAGCTTGTACAATTAATCGATCTTGCCTTGCCGCTTATTACAATCTTAGTTGTACAAATGGCGCTTATCTGTGTGTTTGCATACCTCATTTATCTCCTATTTGGACGCAACTACGATTCTGTTATGCTCGGTGCTGGCGCCATCGGCTTCGGCTTAGGTGCTACGCCAAATGCATTGGTTAACATGTTATCCTTAGCAAGTAAACACGGTCCATCCCCTCGTGCATGGCTCGTAGTTTCCTTGGTAGGTGCATTCTTAATCGATTTTGCTAATGCCTTCCTTATTACAACAATGGCAAAGTTAATACACTAAAACGAAAGGACCCATTCGGGTCCTTTTCTTATGCCAAAAGGTCCTAAGGAGAATCCTTAGGACCTTTTAGTTATACTATTTAATTAAGGCCGCCCACGCATTGGCTACATCGGCAAATTCTTGTAGGGTAAATGTCTCCCCTCTTCGTTGACCATCTATATTAGCTTTTACTAATAGCTCTTCGATTCTATCCTTGGATAGACCTGTAGTCTTCATCGTATTAGCAAATGTTTTACGTCGTTGCGCAAAACCGGCTTTCACAACGCGGAAGAATAATTTCTCATCAACTACATCCACAGGCGGCTTATCGCGCAACACACAGCGAATGACAGAACTCGTTACGGCCGGTGCTGGCAAGAAAGATTTTGGCGGAACATCTAGTACGATATCAGGCTTAGTATAATATTGAACAGCTACCGATAATGCACCATAGTCCTTCGTACCTGGTTTTGCCACCATCCGTAAAGCGACTTCCTTTTGTACCATTACAACAAGACGCTCGATAGGCAATCTACTTTCCAAAAGAGACATGATAATTGGCGTAGTAATGTAATAAGGCAAATTAGCAACTACCTTGAATGGTTCATGATTCATAATGGACGGCACGTCTAATTTCAACACATCACCATGAACAATATTCACATTACTATATTGAGCTAGTGTCGTATCTAACACCTCTAATAAACGCGTATCGAGCTCAATAGCCGTTACATTAGCACCACTTTGTGCTAAGCCTTGTGTAAGCGTACCAATACCAGGGCCGATTTCTAACACCGGTTCGCCTTCTTGCAAATCTGCAGCCTTTACAATTTCATCTACAATGCCACGCTTAATCAAAAAATTCTGGCCCAGCTTTTTGCTCATTTTAATATCAAAACGTTTGCATATATAATGAACTACTTCTGGACTCGCAATGATAGATTCTATCATGAATACTCCTATTCTAAATTTTATTATGAATGTAATACTATATTGGTTGAAAGTATATTAACAATTGGAAACGGCTTGTTCATATTCATCACGAGTGATGCCATAATGATTGAGTCGATATAAAAACTGTTTGCCATTTCCATAACCTATCCCCAAACCAGCCCCAACGGCAGCTCGTTTATCAGCACTATTAGGAAATCCAGAAAGGCCATGTTGTACAAGATCCGCCATCGTAAATTCCTCACTGGACACCAACGATTCGGTATGAAGTACGGATAAAGCCTTGATTATAGATTCTGGCGAAGCTTGTTCAATGCCAATATCATCATTAGCAAAGGCCTCATCTCGAGGAACAAAGGCATGTTGTGCATTAGGAAATTTCTTTGTTAAAACGCGACGTATACGTTCTCCTGCCGTATCTGGATCGGTAAGGATAATAATCCCCCGTTTTTCATAGGCCACGCGAATCTGTTCAATAACGCCCTTCCGCAATGTGAACCCTTCTGTAGCAATACAATCCGCTTCAATGGCTTGGTGTATACGCTGTATATCCGATTTACCTTCTACTACAATGACCTCTTTTAACATAAGACCTCCTTATATCTATTGTATTATTGTAACATATATATCATTGCTTAAATAGGTGTAATAGTTTAGTATAATATTATATAAAACTATAATATAAGGAGATAATTGTGACATTACAACAATTACGATATGTAACAACAATTGCCAATATCGGCAGCATTAGTGAGGCTGCAAAACGTTTATTCGTATCCCAGCCAAGCTTGACGAAAGCCATAAAAGAATTAGAAAAAGAAATGGGCATTACCATCTTTGATCGTACCAATAAAGGCATTACTGTTTCTAAAGACGGCGAACGTTTTTTAGGGTATGCGCGCCAAGTATTAGAACAAGCTACACTGCTAGAAGAACAGTACAAGAGTAATAAAGGTGGAAAAAAACAATTTTCCGTATCTACACAACATTACTCCTTTGCTGTAAATGCTTTCATTGACCTTATTAATCAAAGCGATGTAGATTCTTATGATTTCTCATTACGGGAAACACAAACCTATGAAATCATTGATGACGTAGCGCATATGAAAAGCGAAATAGGTCTTTTATATTACAATGAGTTTAATAGACCTGTATTGGAAAAATTGATTCACACCAATGAATTAACATTTACAGAACTATTTACGGCTAGCCCTCATATTTTTATCGGCAAACAACATCCATTAGCCTCTAAAAAAGTGGTCTCCATGGATGAATTAGAGCCATATCCTTATGTATCATTTGAACAAGGTGACCATAATTCGTTCTACTTCTCAGAAGAGATTTTCAGTACTGTTGTGCGCCCAAAACATATACGCGTTCGCGATAGGGCCTCCCTCTTTAGTCTATTAATCGGACTCAATGGTTATACCGTATCAAGCGGTGTTATCGATAAGGAGTTCAATGGTGAAAGCATCATTTCAGTACCCCTAGCGGAAGAAGGCATCATGCATATAGGCTATATCACTAACAATAAAATGCAACGCAGTCGTTTAGGACAAGGATATATTAACGCCTTAGAGCAATATGTAAACAATTATGGCAAACATATTCAATTGCCTATCGAAAAATAAATCTTTCGATTCCACAAATCAAAATTAACAAACTAAATCAGTACATCCTCTATACAGAAGGATGTACTTTTTCTTTATAACTAATACCATACTATATAGTTGCCTCCATAACTCTAAGCTATATCAAACAGCAATATATAGATATTTTTAAATATGGTTAGACCTAGCTATAATAAACCTATCGAAATTATCGGTTATACCGTTTATTATAGGAGGTTTTATTATGTCCAAACATTTAGCACCATTTCATTTTGATATTGTAGGTTCATTTCTACGCCCAGAAGAATTAAAAGAAGCACGTCAAGCTTTCACTGAAGGCAAAATTAGTCGCGAAGATTTAACAGCTGTCGAAGATCGCCTCATCACAGATCTTATCCAAAAACAAAAAGCAGCAGGCCTACCTGTTATTACGGATGGTGAATTCCGCCGTGCTTATTGGCATTTAGATTTCATGTGGGGATTTAACGGTGTAAAAGAAATTGAGCTCGAACATGGCTACAAATTCCACGGTCAAGAAACAGCACCTGGTTCTCTTGCACTTACAGGTAAAATTACAGGGACTAATCATCCATTTGTAGAACATTTCAAATTCGTAAAACAATTTGAAGATGAACATACGACAGCACGTCAAACCATTCCTGCACCATCTCAATTTTTAGCAGAATTGTTCCGTGAAGATAATGGTATTGTAACGCGTTCCTTCTATCCAGATTTAGAGGAATTAATCCAAGATATTGCAGCAGCCTATCGCCAAGTCATAAAAGACCTTTATGATGCAGGTTGTCGCAATATTCAATTTGATGATTGTACATGGGGTATGTGTTGTGACCATGGCTATTGGACTGGCCGCCAAAAGGATAAAAGTGTAACCATCGAAGGAGAAACAGCGAAATACTTACGCGTAAACAACTTAGCTCTAGAAGGTCGTCCTCAAGATCTAGCTTTTACAACACATGTATGCCGTGGTAATTATAATTCTACTTGGGCTGCTAGCGGTGGTTATGAACCAGTGGCACCAATTCTATTTGCCAAAGAAAACGTAGATGCATATTACTTAGAATTCGACGACGAACGGTCTGGTAGCTTCGAACCTTTGCGTGAGGTATCTCCTAATAAAAAAGTCGTGTTAGGCCTCATTACAACAAAACGTCCAGAATTAGAGGATAAAGAAATAATTAAAAATCGTATCAAGGAAGCTACAAAATACATTCCTCTCGAAAGACTTTGCCTATCCCCTCAATGCGGATTTGCATCTTGCGAAATTGGCAATCAATTAACAGAAGAAGAACAATGGGCTAAATTGGCATTAGTTAAAGAAATCGCACACGAAGTATGGGGTGATTAAATGACAGAACGTACAATATACTTAGGTGGTGGTTGTTTCTGGGGGTTACAAGGTTATATTCGCCAAATTCCTGGCATAGTTTCAACTGAGGTCGGCTATGCCAACGGCCCTACTACCAACCCAAGTTATGAAGATGTATGTCATGACAGCGGTCATGTAGAAGCACTTAAAGTAATCTATGATGCAGATACCTTATCATTAGACCATTTAATTCAGTACTTTTTACGTGCTATTGATCCATTTAGTATCAATAAACAAGGTAATGATGAAGGGATCCAGTATCGAACTGGCATTTATTATACAGATAGATCAGATAAAGCAATTATCGAAACTACATTAGCTCGTGCTCAATCCTTTGAAAGCAAGCCTTTTGCCATCGAAGTACTACCATTGGATAACTATTACTCTGCCGAGGAATATCATCAAGATTATTTAGACAAAAACCCTAATGGTTATTGTCACATTCCACTCGGCCTATCCCAAGAGCCGCTTATAGACGATAGCGCCTATAACAAACCGACTGAAAAAGACTTACAAGCCTTATCACCGCAAGAATTTGAAGTGACTCAAAATGCTGCTACAGATGCACCATTTAGTCATGAATTGACTGATGAATTTAAATCTGGACTCTATATAGATGTCACTACGGGTGAGCCGTTATTTGCATCATCACGTAAATTCGAGTCCCGCTGTGGTTGGCCAAGTTTTACAAAACCAATAGCAAAGGATGTTATTCGGTATTACAAGGATAACTCCCATGGTATGCAGCGTGTTGAAGTACGCAGTCGAATCGGTAATGCCCATCTAGGCCATGTCTTTGAAGATGGCCCGAATGGATCGTTACGTTATTGCATCAATGGATCTGCTCTCAAATTTATACCAAAAAATGAATTATTAGGAACAAAGTATGAATACCTAATTCCTTATATAGACTAATATCTATACAATAAAAGGACGATATATTTCCTCATCGGAAACTATCGTCCTTTTCTCATTAGGGTAATTATACAAAAAGGAGATATCACTTGGATATCTCCTTTTATATTTAATATGAATTAATCGAGTACGTAAACTGTTACATCACGTCGACCAAAGTCCATGGCTTCGCCATAAGAATCCATAACAAGGTCAATACGATTCCCCACAATAGCACCGCCTGTATCAGCTGCTACGGCCTCACCATAGCCTGGAATAAATAAGCGAGTACCTAATGGAATAACATCAGGGTCAACAGCAACTACACCACGTACTGCAGGAATACCTGTAGCAGTAATACCAGCTCCGTCACCATCACCTGCTAAGTAAGCAGATGCTTCCATAACGATGGAACGAGATGCGCGACCAGATACATTACGGGATGTCGTTACCTCACGAGTACCTTCTTTAATAATTGTAGGTACCATATTTGTCATTACAGACTTAGACAATTCATTTGTTCTAATAGCTGTACCATTATTATATAATGTCTCAACTTGAACGCGTTCAGTGCCCGGTTGACCAACTTGAACAACTTCTTCTTCGCCTTGAGCCATTGTATCATCTTTTTGGCGAATCACTTGAACTGGGATTTCTTGATCCACAGTATTCACTGCACGGCTTGTAACGCGTACAATATTCACAGTACTACCAGCTTGAATAGCACCACTAGCTGCAGTCGTATAATTAGGCGCTTTAAAGCCTAATTCTTCTGCTAGTTCCTCAGCTGTAGTTTGTGTAGTATAAACAGTTCTAGTTTTTCCATTCACTGTAACAGATACGGGGAATGCTCTTACTACTGTAAGTGTTGTACCTTCTTGTACAGAATTAGAATCACTAATTACTTTATCTTTCGGATTTAATTTAATACCTGCGTTACGCACGATACCTTCATTCGAATTTAAATGTGTTTTAACAGTATGAGCTGCACCATCAGCCATGACTGTAACAGTTTTATCGTTGTAAGAAAAACCAGTCAAGGTGATTGCAGTTACCATCAATCCAGCAACCACAGACGATATATATCGCTTGTGCGTCTTTTGAATTCTCATTACGAAATACCTCCTGTAACAATCATATTCTACTACAGTTAGATATAACCTGTCAAACGCACTAGGTTAACAATTGCCAATTAACCATTATAATATATGGTTTTTCTTATTTTTAATCTTTTGCTTTTTTACATTTTGTCCACTGCACAAAAACATATCTATATTTTTCGATAACATACTACATAAGCAAAATTGTAGAGGTATCTCAGATATCACTACAATATATAGTATACGATGTATATATTATTCTATCTATGAATATTTATGAGTTTTCCTATTGTTACCACAAAATATATTAAAGTTCTAAATTTTCATTTACATTTCATATTACAAAAAATAAAACGGCTAAAATATACGTAGATTGGGGATTTACAATCTATATTTATACATCAATATAATGTCCTTTTAGAACTTCATCATTCTTTCATTTTAAACATTGGTTTAAATCGCTCTATAACCGTCATTTGATCCCTACTATCTTGTGTATTGGCGGCCTCCATTAATTCTTCTTGTGCAGATAACGGCCCCTCTATATTAGAAACTTTATAATAAGAACCATCGGCTCTCATGAGATGTGCTTTTAATGTATCTACTAAATATAAATCTAGAATACCTTTAATTCGTGCCTTATGACGCTTATCCTCAATGGGAATCATTAATTCAACCCGCTCATTTAAATTGCGTGGCATCCAGTCGGCACTAGAGAGAAAGGTCTTTTCATTGCCTCCATTTCGGAAATAGAACAATCTATGATGCTCTAAGAAACGTCCTACTATGGAACGTACTGTAATATTATCACTAACACCTGCAATGCCAGGTCTAAGAGTACAAATCCCCCTTACAATCAAATCAATACGTACACCATTAGCAGATGCCTCATATAATTTGGCAATGACTTTTTTATCCAACAAAGAATTCATTTTTGCAATAATATATGCATCTTCACCACGTTTAGCACATTGAATCTCTTCGTCTATAAGATCCATAATGCGTTCTCTCAAATTTAATGGTGCTACGATAAACTTATTCCAGATCGGCGGATCAGAATAGCCGGAAATTAAATTAAAGAAGCGAGATGCATCATCACCGTATTCATCATTGCATGTAAAAATACCACAATCCGTATATATACGGGCCGTTTTACCATTATAATTCCCCGTTGCTAAATGCACATAACGGCGTATACCATCTTCTTCACGACGAACTACCATTGTAATCTTAGAATGGGTTTTTAATCCCTTTAACCCATAAATAACATGACAACCAGCCTTTTCTAATCTACGAGCCATGGTAATATTATGCTCTTCATCAAAACGGGCCTTTACTTCCATCAAGACAGTAACTTGCTTACCATTATCCGCTGCTTTTATAAGAGACGCAATAATTGGTGAGCCACCACTAACGCGATACAAGGTTTGTTTGATAGCTAATACATTAGGATCTACCGCAGCTTGTGCAACAAATTGTTCAACCACACTAAAAGATTCAAAAGGATGATGTACGAATATATCTCTATTTCGAATCACATCAAGTAGATTTTCTCCTTCGAATCCAATTAAATCACTTGGTATTTTCGGCTCAAACGGCTTATACCGTAAGTGATCATATCCAGGGTAATTTGAAAAATCAAAATACATACGACAATCTAAATGACCATCTATATGATATACATCTTTTTCCTCAAGTTCTACACTATCCAATACGGTACGCAACAACTCAGGGGATCCATCGCCAACCACCTCTAAGCGAACTGCATCACCACGGCGTCTACGCCGTAAAGAAGCTTCTACTTCGGTCAATAAATCCTTTGCATCTTCTTCATCGATTTCTAAATCCGCATCACGAGTCAAACGAAAAATCATAGACTCTTCTATTCCATAACCTTGGAAGAATTGGGTCGCGTAATAACTTATAACATCCTCTAAATACACAAATCTATGTACCTTATTCGATGAGGATGGTACTTCGATAATTCGATCTAATACTGATGGTATTGGCAAAATTGCAATTTTATAATCCTTTGTACCATCTGGTTGAACTTGAAAGATGCGAACAATAGCATTAATCGTATTATTGGCTAAAAAAGGAAATGGATGTCCTGAGTCAACAGCCAAAGGAGTAACTACAGGATAGATTTGTTCCTCAAAATAATGACGTAACCAGGCCTTTGTCTTTACATCTAGCTCTTCAGGATGAAAAAAGCTAAATCCATTTTCTTTTAAATCGGCTAAAACGCGATGTAAATATGTATATTGTAATGAAACTAAACGTTGTACAGATTCATCGATAGCTTTAAGCTGAGCCTTGGCATCCATATGAGCTGCATCATATTTAACAATACCATTCATGGCTTGATGACGTAATCCCGCTACGCGTATCATAAAAAATTCGTCTAAATTAGAACTGGCAATAGCTATAAAGCGTAAACGCTCCATTAAGGGATTGCTCGTATCCATCGCTTCTAATACAACCCGTTGGTTAAACTTTAACCAAGATAATTCACGGTTAAAATAGTACTTTGGACTTGTAAACAACTTATACACCCCCTATGGTTAAGGAAATTTCCATACCGAATATTTCGCTAAAATAGATAGAATCTCGATTAAAGGTCCACCATTCGAGAGAGATATTTTCTTTCGTTATTACGTGGACAATTAATTCTTTATCCTTTTCTTCTAAACGTATTTCATCTATTTTTTGATTACTTCCTGCATCTAAGGAACACGCTACACGAACAATAGCAACAAGCTTTGTAACCTGTATTTTTTGTAATTCTGTAAGCACTCTAAAGTAATCATCATCATCTGAAGGCGTTCCCTTATAATGATAATAAACTACGTTGGCAACTACTTGTTTTTCTTCTTCTGAAAGCCCAAATATATCGGTTCCCATAACGATATGATAAGCGTGCTCTCCATGATTTCTAAGACTTACAAATTTACCAACAGAACATAGGATTGCTGCTATACGACATAAATATCCCCACCGTTCTGGCAAGCCTTTATGACGCAATGCATTACAAAAGGCTAAACTAAACCGTTCAACCTCTCTATCATGTATTGAATCAGTGTGATAACGAGCTGCTATAGCACGTGCTAAATCAGCATTCTGTTCACGTAATTGATACATATACGGATGATTTTCAGATTCTACACCGTAAAACCAACTAATACCTTGTGAAAAAGAATAACTACTAAATATTAAAGACTCCGGTTGAATCGCATTAATAATTTCTGAAAACAAAATCATGGTAGGCATAAGAATGTTAGCTTTAAATTCGGGTATCTTATATCGATTCATCAATTTAGTAGCCGTAATACCATCAAAGGAATCTACTAGTTCCTTAAATTGCTGCGGGTTAATTGTTGTAATAGGCTCACTATCGCTATATCCCATCAATTGTAAAATCAAACGTGCTTCATCACCAGAAAAGATAATATTTTTAATATTAAATAATTGTAATTCTTCTCGTAACGGACTAATCATACGATGCAAATATTCCGTAATAGCTGTACTAAACGATATAGAAGCCCGTTGATTACGATTAAAAGATTCCATAACGCGAAGAGAACCACTATGCATATTTTGTTGGAATAATAAAGAGGCACCTCTCCAAGCTGTTAAACCAACCCCACCAGACGTAACATCAGCAAAGAGACAAGCCGTATTCTCATCTGTTGCCTTATGATGGTACATCATTTCGTAATATACAAGAGCGTACTTAAAATATACTTCTTTAGGCATGTCGATGACTTCAACACGCATGCCGGTTTGTATGAAAATTTGATCTAGTATAGCTCTTCGATTGGCGGCCTCCCGAATCACTGTAGTGCCATATAAACGGCATCTAGACACACCATAATCAGCCATTAATTGTTTATAGCCCTTAAGAATGTCACAAATTTCTTCAATCGTTTTAAAGCTGAGACGAGATGTTTGAAATAGTTCTTCTCCAAAGGTCACTTCTCGAGCTGCACAGTCGATGACACGCACATCATCAATACTTTTATATTCTAATATGGTAATGCTCATGCTGCTAGATCCAACATGTAAAATTGCATATCTGAGCACTTTAGCCAATGTCATACCTACCTCCTACTGAGGGGACCACTCAATTTCTAACTGACGTTTAAATTCCTTTTTAAAAGGCTTCACTAATTTATCAACAGCCCCTTTTGTTATATCAATATCACGATGTTTCGGATACTGTACAATCAAATGCACCTTATCAGGACTAATTCGACTATCTAAATTCATAACCAACTGTTCATGGCTTTCATCAAGAGCCTCTGCAATAGCTAGAATAATTGACAACTTCTGCCCTATCGAACGTTGCTCATCATCCAATAATTTGCCATATAAGAAGTTTTTATATTCCTTAGGTGTTAAACCATGAGAATTCATAACGAGAAATGCGCTAAAAGCCTGCTCAATATGTGTCATCCCATATAGATTACTGTTAACGAGCATATAACAACCATGTCGAGCATGACTATAATAATTCACTCGTTTACCAATATCATGCAACAGTGATGCTACTTGCAAACAACGACGCAGCGCATTATCGCCCTTATGTAAGGACCACCATTGTTCGAATAATGTATCAGCTAATCTGCAAATATATTTAGCATGCACGAGCTCATGACGTGTCATCCCCAACAAAACATTTTCTGCAGAGTGAATCAATATGTCTGGAATAATAGGGTTACCACCTAAATAATTATGACCATAGTAATCATAAAATAAACCTTCTCGAAGCCCAGAACCACCTACGACTAGTGTTTTACAATTCACATAATTAAATAGTTCATAGACGATGGTCATCCCTGCAATAATAATATCTGCCCGTTCAGATGAAAGGCCATTTATCTTTTTCCGTTGTGCTAAAGGCTTAGATTTAACCTCATCCAACAATTCCGTAAACCGATGATATGGTATCTCATAATTATGTAATTTAGTAATAGGATACGATAATTTACGTTGATCCATTTTGGCAATATTACGCGCGGTACCACCTATACCTAATAGTGGCATTTTAGTATTCTTAAGCCAAGGCTGCTCCTCTATGGCCTTTCTAATGGCCTTAACCATTTTGTTGTATTCTTTGTCTGTAAACTCATCGCCCTTCTGATAGGTTCCGGTCAATGTTAAAGCTCCAATAGGTAAGCTAACAGACTGTTCAATCTGACGATTTCTTACTAATGTTACTTCAGTACTGGCTCCGCCTAAATCAAAAATGATAAAGTCCTTGAGACCAATCGTATTAATGACACCTAAAAAACCTAATCGCGCCTCTTCTACACCGGAAATACATTCTAGATCAAGCCCTGTTTCTCGTTTTACAGCATCAATAAATTCATCACCATTTTTAGCTAATCTAACAGCTGCTGTTGCAACGGCCTTAATGGAGTTTACCTCAAGAGCCTTCGCCATATGTACATAAGACTGTAAAGATACTAGGGCTCGATTCATAGCCGCTTCTGTCAATTTATGATCGCCCCACATATTTTCACTAAGACGAATGGAGTTTTTTTCTTGATAAATTAGCCGATAGCTACCAGTATCTGATATTTCATAAATAACGAATCGAACGGAATTCGATCCTAAATCAATAAATGCAATGCGTTCCATCGTATCATCCTTTTCAAGCCCCAATATACAGACTATATATTTTAGTATACCATAGAAAAACGCGATTCCTTCCAAGAAAGAATCGCGTTTCCCAAGCATAGATATATATTTTATAATATCTATGACCATCACTATTTATTTAATTCCAAATACGCGTTTGCCATTTTCATAAGCAATCGAAGCAAACTCCTCTACATCCATACCGCGTAACGATGCAATTTCTTCTGCCACATATTGTGTTTTACTAGGGTCATTACGACGGCCTCTAAATGGAGGCGGTGTTAAATATGGTGAATCCGTTTCAATAAGAATACGGTCGAGTGGTACTTGTTTAGCCACTTCTTTTAAATTAGTCGATTTGGGGAATACAACAGGGCCTGCAAAGGAAATATAGAAACCTAATTTGATAGCCTCTTTAGCCATTTCCCAACTACCGGAATAACAATGGAAAATTCCCCAATTATCCTTGCCTTCGTTGCGCAATATATCCATAATATCACCATGTGCATCGCGGTCATGAATGATAATAGGCAAATCTACCTCACGAGCCAACTCGAGTTGACGTATAAACACCTTCTTTTGCGTTGGTCTATCAGAAAAATCATAGTAATAATCAAGACCAATTTCACCAATAGCACGCACCTTATCATTGTGTAATGCTAACTCTTTAAAGTATTCATAATCATCATCGGTAAAATCTTTTGCTTCGTGAGGATGTGTTCCTACAGCTGCATACAAACGATCATCTGTTTCAGCCAATGCAACACCAGACTCTACAGTTTGTCTGTCAACACCAGGAATCATAATATATTCGACGCCTGCATCAAAACAAGCTTGTAACATATCAGCTCTATCGTTATCGAAACGATTATCGTTAATATGTGCATGTGTATCAAAGAGTTTCATTATTTTACAATGCTCCCTGCTGGTAAGGATTCAATATTAGTAACCTCTAAGTGTTCTTCCCAATCAGAAGCGGATAAGATCATGCCATAAGACTCAATCCCCATCATTTTTTTAGGGCTCAAGTTTGCTAAGTAAATTACCTTTTTACCAACCATGGATTCTGGTTCATAATATTGAGATATACCACTTAAAACGGTGCGTTCTTCAAGGCCAATATCCAATACAAATTTCAATAATTTTTTAGACTTAGGAACCTTTTCACAACTTACAACCTTAGCTACACGAAGATCCAATTTTTCAAAATCATCATAGCTAATGTTTTCTTTTAAAGGTGGAATATTCGATGTATCAACAGATTCTGTAGGTTTTTCTTCTACAGCAGTGATGTCTACCATTTCTGGAACTTCAAAACGTGGATAAATTGGTTCACCTTTTACCACCTTCGTACCAGTTTGGATGCCGCCCCATGTGCGCACATCATCTAATTGGACATCCCCAAAACCACCTAGGCCCAATTGTTCCCAAATTTTTGGAGCCCCTACGGGAATAACAGGACTTACGAGAACGGCAATGATGCGTAAGCTTTCAGCAAGATGATACATAACGGATTGCAAACGACGTATATCTGCCTCATCAGAGCTCTTAGCCAAGACCCAAGGCATAGTTTCATCGATGTATTTATTCATGCGACTGATGAAAGCCCATACTGTTTTAAGGGCTTTATTCAATTCCATAGCTTCCATTTGGGATTCAAAATCTGCCACCGTTTGTTCTGCCAAGGAAGAAATTTCTTTATCTAAATCATCAACATCATCAGTTTTTGTAATGATACCACCATGATATTTTTCAATCATCGCAATGGTACGATTCAACAAGTTACCTAAGTCATTAGATAAGTCTGCATTGATTTTTGTTACAAAGTTAGGCAATGTGAAGTTACCATCATTACCGAGCGTAATTTCACTCAATAAATAGTAACGCAAGGAATCTGCCCCATATGTATCAATCAACGGATTAGGATCGATAACATTACCTAAGGATTTACTCATTTTAGTGCCGTCAACAATCATCCAACCGTGACCAAATACCTTTTTAGGCAATGGCAACTCTAAGCTCATGAGCATCATAGGCCAAATGATAGTGTGGAAACGAACAATTTCTTTACCCACCAAATGAAGATCTGCTGGCCAGAATTTCTTATATAGTTCACCATCACCATCGAAAGGAGATAATGCGCTAATATAGTTTACTAATGCATCGAACCAAACATACACAACGTGTTTAGGGTCGAATGGGACCTTAATTCCCCAGTCAAAAGATGTACGAGATACAGCCAAATCCTCAAGACCTTGTTTTACGAATTGGATCATTTCATTTCGACGAGATTCAGGTTGAATAAAATCAGGATTCTCTTCGATGAATTTCAACCATTGATCTGTATATTTACCAAGTTTAAAGAAATAGCTTTCCTCTTTAACGCGCTCTACAGGACGGCCACAATCTGGGCATGTGTGATTTTCACCAAGTTTTTGTTCAGTCCAGAAGGATTCGCAAGGTGTACAATACCAACCTTCATATTCAGCTTTATAAATATCGCCTTTTTCATAGGCTTTCGTAAATAATTCTTGAACAACCTTTTCATGACGTGCATCAGTTGTACGAATAAAATCATCATTGGAAATATGCATTTTTTCCCATAATGCTTTAAATCCATTGACAATATTAGTCGTATATTCTAATGGTGTAATACCTTGTGCCTCAGCAGCACGTTGGATTTTTTGACCATGTTCATCAGAACCAGTTAGGAATCGTACATCATAACCAGCTAAACGTTTAAAACGAGCAATTGTATCAGCTACAGATGTACAATATGTATGACCTATGTGCAATTTAGCACTAGGATAATAAATTGGAGTTGTAATATAAAATGTCTTCTTTGTATCGCCCATCATAATCTCCTTCTATTCATCACTTGTGAAAGTGTTATCGCTCTACAATATTATAAACCTCACGGCGAGAAACGCCAAAGCGTTTTGCCACTTCGCGGATAGCTTCCTTCTTTGGCATACCAGTTTCTACTAGTTCGGCTACGGCTTCTTCGTAAGATATAGGTTGTTCTTCCTTATCATCAGATGGTTCACCCGTCTCACAACCACCTATCACTAAAACAAATTCGCCTTTATAAATGATTTGATCTAAATCATCACAAATGGAAGCTAAATCACTGCGTAAAAAGGTTTCAAACTTTTTAGTTACCTCCCGAGCAATCGTGATTGGTCGATTGCCAAAGGCCTCATACATATCACAGAGAACCTCTTGCAAACGATGAGGTGCCTCGTAAAAGAGTAGCGTTCCCCGTTGTTTCGCCATAAGCTGGAGAGCATCATTTCTATGTTTCCCACGCTTTGGTAAAAAACCAAAGAATGTAAATTGTTTAGTATCTAAATCAGATGCAATGAGCGCCGTTAAAGCTGCATTAGCACCTGGTAAAGGTACAACAGAAATATCTTGTGCAATGGCCTTGGATGCAAGGTCTGCACCAGGATCAGATATGGCCGGCATGCCCGCATCACTGACACAAGCGATATTCTTCCCCTCTACTAACATCTCTATAATAGCGTTTCCTTTTTCTTCCTTATTATGTTCATGATAAGAAATTAAAGGCTTACTAATTTCAAAATGCTTTAACAATATACCGGTATGACGTGTATCTTCTGCTGCAATAGCATCAACCTCACCTAGTATGCGTACAGCACGATACGTCATATCCTCTAAATTGCCAATCGGCGTAGGCACTAAATACAAGGTGCCCTTGTTATTTTCGTTCATACCAACGAGACACCTCCTCCGTGTACACATTAGGTTGGCTATATACGATTAATGGCGGCTCAACGATTAAACCTTGTTCACCGCCTTTTATGGCCTCAACTAAAACGATTTTAGCCGGTTTATGAATCATGCCATGAACCATACGTATTCGTTTAACAGCAAATCCAACAGCTGTTAATGTATGTATGAGCTCTGATAAACGAGGAGCACTATATACCATCCATAAACGCCCCTTATTTTTGATTAATCGCGAAGCCGCTGTACATACATCATCAATAGAAGTACAACTATCATGTAATGCTAAGCTAAGATGATGATTATTAGGCACTTCACCTCGACGATGATCAAAATAAGGAGGATTCACCAAAACACCATCAAAAGGTTTGGAACCAAATTGCTGATAATTCATAGTGCGATAATCGCCTTGAACTATGGATACAACATTGGATTTATGATTATATATAACACTGCGTTCAGCCATATTAGCCATTACACCATTAATCTCAACACCTGTAATATGACCAGCACCTAGAGATGTGCCTATTAACGCTAATACCCCTGTTCCTGTGCCTAAATCTATATACCGATGACGGTGATTAAATCGGCAAAAATGAACCAACGCAATAGCATCAAAAGAAAAACGAAATTGTTCTTGACGCTGATATATCTTTAAATCATCGATAATCAAATCATCGAGTTGTTCTTGATTATTCATCTGGCAATGCCACATCAGACCATTTTAAATCGATGGTTCGACCTGCCTCCAACTGAACCTTAACTGTATGTTTATGATGATTTACCTTTAAAACCTTGCCGATACCTTCATCGGTTACGACCTCTTTACCAATACCTGGTGGCTCTACGTCACGAGGCGATGGAGTTCTATCCTTCTTCACATAAAGGTCTCCACCCTTTTTATATAAATCGTCTTCGTAGTTTAAACAACACATGAGTCGACCACATACACCAGAAATCTTAGTCGGATTCAAACTTAAATTTTGATCTTTAGCCATGCGAATCGATACCGGTGAAAAATCCCCCAAGAAGTTAGAACAACATAAAGGTCTGCCACAGGCACCTATGCCATTTAACACTTTAGCTTCATCCCGAACACCTACTTGACGTAACTCAATGCGAGTTCTAAAGACAGTAGCTAAATCCTTTACTAGTTCACGGAAGTCTATGCGCCCATCAGCTGTAAAGAAGAATACAATTTTATTCATATCAAATGTGTACTCTACATTAATTAGCTTCATCGGCAATTTGCGCTTCGCAATTTTTTCTAAGCATATAGCAAAGGCTTTCTCTTCTCGTTCCTCATTTTTTTCTAATTGTTGTAAATCCTTAGGTGTAGCCTTTCGCATTACTTCTTTAACAGGCATCACTAAAGAATCCTTTGCAACCTCTTTTGGTCCAATTACAACCGTACCATATTCGACACCGCGTGCCGTTTCTACAATGACGCCATCATCGATTGTTAAAGTTTCTTCACCAGGTAAGAAATAGTAAATCTTACCTGCCTTTTTAAATCGTACGCCAACGATGGTTACCATCTAAACCTCCTCACGAGCATCATGAAGGGCGATACTAAGACCGTCCATCACGAGAGCGATTTTTATATGTAATCGCAAAGCCTGTTCCGCTCGCAACGTTTCATGTGCTACAGCTGCTAAAGCGGCCATTGGCCAATGCGGTAATAATTCTAATAATACTGTTTTATGCATGGGTATTTGTAGTTGTTCAATGGTAGCACCACATTTAAGGGCCATCATATCGCGGCTCAACAATCGCAACCAATGCATTAAATCTAATGCATCCTCACGTGTCAATGACTCACACCATATGGCAATCTTTGAAAACCATCGTGAGTCAGATCCAAGCGCTCGCATCCATTTTAATGCTAATTCCAACATGGCTATCGTTCCCTGTTGTAATAATGATTCTACAACAGCAGGATTACCATGACCCATCGAAATAGCTTCATCTATGTTTCCTGTAATACCACGTTGCTGTAATGCATAGCGTATACTTTCATCCGAAACAGATTGAAAGCCCACCCCCATACATCGTGAAATAATTGTTGGTAACACAAGATTAATCTTGTTCGTAATAATAATGAAGTACACCTGTGCCGGTGGTTCTTCAATCGTTTTTAACATGGCATTCGCCATAATAGCATTGGCCATGTGAAAGTCTTCAATGATAACGACGCGACTACCAAGACCAGCAACAGATAGATGATCTTGCAATAGGGAATACCATTGTTCTACTTTTAAGGTTGATTTCATTGGACGAATCCAAAATGCATCCCCCTTATCCATATAAATAGGCAATCCTTCCGCTTCTATTTTCTTTTCGCTTTCACCATTGGCAAGGCGTGCATTTTTTACCTCTTCTAGATATTCGGCCCCATTATGGCCTGGAAATACCTGCCGTCCTAAAATCAACGATGCTAACCCAATAGCCATATCAAGCTTACCAAGTCCAGCCTCGCCATAGAATAACAAGCTATGTGGTAATGTTTGCCGTTTTACCAATTCAGTTAGGTGGTTTTTAATCGTATCTTGACCGATTACATTATCAAAATATGTCATAATCCCTCCTATCCTGTCCAATATTACTATTATATAGGAAAATGGCGACTTTTTAAAGAGTCGCCATGTCCTAAGATATGTGATTGTATCTATCTCAATATAGTTTTTACCACATCGTATATGTCATTATGTATAGATTCTATACTGCGCATTGTTAAGTTTCCACATTCATCTTGTTGAGCACAAGAAATACGATGCCATTGATAGCGTTCAACCAATTCATCATATGCATCGTGAACAGCTTGTAAATACGATCTATTTCCTTCGTGTATATCCCCTGTTTCGCCCCCAGTCTTACCAGTTCGCTCTGACATCAAAGATTCTGTCACGTCTAACGGAACATCGAGCAAACATACCACATCAGGACGAGGTAACCCAAACTTAACAAATTCAAAATCTTCTAGCCATTCTAAAAATTGAACACGTTTATCCGCATCTGTATATTTCACCATTTGATGAACCATATTCGACGTCGTATAACGGTCAGCTATAATGATGCCACCGTCATTATAAAATGATTCCCAATCCATTCTAAAGGATGCAAAACGATCGATAGCATACATAGAGCTTGCTACAAAAGGATTAACCGAGTCTACCTCCGCACCAAATTGACCAGATAAATACATCTTAATAGGCATAGATGCATCACTATCATAATTGGGAAAGCTAACACTGCGCACGCGATGGCCTTCTGCTTGTAACCGTTCTACCAAGCACTTTGTTTGTGTAGCTTTGCCACTGCCATCGCCACCTTCTAGTATGATTAAAGTCCCCATTTCTACTCCTCTACAATTTGTATCGTTTCTAAGTTCATATCAGCTGCTCCATTTGGCATATACCCCAATGCACGCCGTTGTTGTATATATTGTAACACAGATTCTGTAATCTCTTCACCTACGGCTATACAAGGAATCCCAGGCGGATAATAAGCAATCGTTTCACCGCAAATATGATGTAACGCCGATTCTAACATACAGGAGCTACGATTCTTATAAAGGGCTTCCCTCGGTGTCATACGTACAACAGGAGTAGGCAGAATACTAGCGGACTGAATCGTTTCAGTACGTCCCTCTATTTGATCACCAACACGATTCATTAACGATGATTTACTACAAATCTCATCACTTATGGACTGCACTGCTTTTACAAGGGTCATGATAGATTCCTCTGTATCACCTATCGTGATGAGTACCAATACATGATGCGCTTGCACAAGTTCCACTTCGATATGATGAGCACGCAATCGTTTTTCAAAATCCACACCGGTAAGCCCTAATTCCTTGGCATCAATCAACACCTTTGTTACATCATAATTAGGTCTATCTACATCCTTGCTCGACATGATAGAAATGCCCTTTATGGCTTCCAATTTGCGTCGTAATTGTAAACTTAATGATACAGCACGATTTACTAAAGTGGTGCCTTTCGTAGCCAACTGATGGCGCGCCATATCAAGAGATGCTAAAAATATATAATTAGGGCTCGTACTTTGTAGCATCTGATGCATTTGTGTAATACGCCGTTTATTAATTAAATCACCTTGCCCTAATAGCCAAGAAGTTTGTGTTAAAGAGCCTACAGACTTATGCGTACTTTGTGCTACTAAATCTGCACCAGCCGCAATAGCCTCAATAGGCAATGTTTCTGAAAACGGCAAATGGGGTCCATGGGCTTCATCAACAAGAACAATCATACCTCGTTTATGTGCTTCTTTTAC
>JAIITD010000174.1 GCA_022737715.1 Veillonella sp. | reverse complement strand
CTATCATGATTCACCGTGCATGCTTCGGCTCCATGGAACGCTTCATCGGTATCTTGACTGAACACTATGCTGGTGCATTCCCAACTTGGATGGCCCCTGTTCAAGTGAAAGTATTACCTATTTCCGAAAAACACGTGGAATATGCTAACCAATTAGCAAAACAAATGCGTCATGACTACGTTCGCGTAGAAGTAGACGACCGCAATGAAAAAATCGGTTACAAAATCCGCCAAGCACAAATGGAAAAAGTTCCTTACATGCTCGTTGTTGGCGATAAAGAAATGGAAGAAAATTCCGTTAACGTACGTAAACACGGCGGCGACGAATTGGGTACAGTTCCATTCGACGAATTCTTCAATTCCATTAAAATCGAAATTAAAGAACGCAACTAATTACATAATTGTTGATATATCTGATTATTTATCTATCAAGTTTTTGATGGATTTAACGATACTGGGTCAATAATAATTGGTTATAAAAAATCCTCTTATATACTGGACAGTTATCTTTAGATTTTATAATCTAATAGTAGCAGTTCATATATAAGGGGATTTTTCTTTCATTATATAACGGGAGAAATTATAATGAACATCTTATTATGATTAGGTGGTGACCCTGTGTGGAGAAGTCAAGCTTAGCTTCAATTTTGCAACGTAAAAAGAATAAAGATCTTACGCTCGCGCATCGTCAATTGTGGGGGATGATTGACCTAGTTTATAAAGATTTTTATGACAAAGAATCTAAAATTTTTGATGCGGGCAATGTAACACGTGAAGAATTTTCTATTATTAAACATGTGTATAAGACGAGACATGTAGTAACTTATACGGAACTCAAAGCCTTGTTAAATAACAAATACCTTAGTCATGTCGGCTGGGTTATAAAAAATCTTGAGAAAAAAGGTTTAGTTACCACTGTAAAACATTGGAGCGACCAACGATCTCGCGATGTTATGCTAACAAAGAAAGGAATTCGTACCTACGAACGCATATCATCAACACATAATAAGGTAATGGGGGCCTTATTTTCTCAAATACCTAAAGAACAACGAGAACAAACAACAAGACTATTAATTCATATACATAATAGAATGGCAAAGAAACCTATAGCTAATTTTATTGATGCGGATTATATCCAATAAAAATAAATAGAACAGGCCTGTACTAATTTGTGGAAGCTGTGTGTATGCACGTCTCTAGAAAAAGAACAGGCCTGTTCTATTCTTAGGAAGGTGTATTAACGGTCCCAAGAAATGATACAGGCCTGTAGTATTTTAGGCTATTCCTATCCAGTGCCAGTATGTAAGTGCGAATATGAGCATCATTACATAGCCGATGATGGTTAAAGGAATACCTGTTGTCATAAATGTTTTTACGTCGAATGTGTCTGTACCGTAAGCCACCATACCTTGTGGTGAGTTTACTGGTAATACTAGACCAAAGCAGATAGCATATTGCATGATCATGGTTACGCCAATAGCGTTAAGTCCTTCTGCATTATGTCCTACAACGATGGAGATGACGATTGGTATCATCGCTGATGAAAGGGCGGTAGCAGAGGCAAATCCTAAGTGGATTACGATGAGGAATGCAGCCATGATGGCAATCAATAAGAAAACTGTAGCGGATTCTAGAGAGAATGCGTTAACGAATACTTGAGCAAGCCATGTAGCCGCTTTTGTTTTAAGTAAAACTGTACCGAGACCGATACCGGCACCAAACATAACGATGGAACCCCAGTCGATATTTGGTTGAGCGAATTTCCAATCCATAATACCAATTTTAGGGAAGAAGAACAATGCAATGGCTATAATCGTAGTGGTTGTGGTGTCGATGGAATGTAATTTACCACCTGTGGCCCACAACGCAAGTAAACCGATGGAAATGCATAAGAGTTTCTTTTCGTCCATACTCATAGGACCGATTTCTTGGCGCATCTTAGCGAGTTGTACATCGCCGCCCACGAGTTCTTTGAATTCTGGTTTAATTAATGCTTGTGTTAAGAAGTAGGCAATAATAACCATAATGATGGAAAATGGAGCAGCGGCTGTGAGCCAGTCAATCCAGCTAACGGATGTATTCATCTGTGTTTGCATAAATCCTACGGCCACCAGGTTTTGGGCGGCTGCTGTTTGAATCATAATGTTCCAGAATGTATCAGCTTGTACAGCACCGACCATGAGAAGGGCCGCAACGCGGCTTTTACGTTCAATACCTAAGTTTTCAACGATACCGATGATAATCGGAGCGAGACAGGCAATACGGGCCGTTGCACTTGGTACAAAGAAGGCGAGGATGAGGCCTGTAATAATAACGCCTAGGTAAATACGACTTACCTTGGTGCCGACGCTAGATAAAACTAGCATGGCGATGCGTCGGTCAAGACCGGTTTTACGCATGGCCACGGAGATAAACATGGCCGCACCAACGAGAATCATAGCAGGTGAGGAAAAACCAGAAATGATAAGCTTTAATGCATTTGCGGTGCCCATCATTTTAGCTGGTGCCTCTGGATTCGGTGAAAAACCGAGTAACAAGGCTGTGAGGGCCGTAATCATGGTCGCACTGACCGGATAGGATACAGCCGATGTCATCCATAGGATGATGGCAAAGGCGAGAACACCAATCATGCGATGGCCACCAGTGGATAGAGTTTCAGGCGTTGGTAATAATAAAATGACACCTAAAACAATAAATGCAAGAATAAGTCCGATATTTTGAGCTGTTGTACGACCCTTCGGAGGAGCCGTAGCTTGTTGTGTTGTCTTAGTACTACTTACTGTACTCATAATAAACACTCCTTTCTGTAGCTATTATTATACAGCATTATGTAAATAAATATGTGATAATATATAAGAATATGGTATACTATAGGAGTTGTAATAATAAATGTATGGGAACATACAAGATTGGTGTTGACTTTCACCAAGCAATTTGTTATTATAATTAAGTAATTTATGAAGCAGAGGCCATCCGCCACTCACCTAATACC
>JAIITD010000173.1 GCA_022737715.1 Veillonella sp. | reverse complement strand
GAACAAGATGCGGATATCGTTATCTTCTTGTATCGCGATAAATACTATGATGAAAATTCTGAAATGGGTGATGAGGCGGAGGTTCTTATCCGTAAACACCGTAATGGTGCAGTGGGGACGGTAAGACTCTTATTTAAGGGCGAATTAACGCGATTCCTCGATACGGTAGACAATAACAAAGTTGGTCCAGAACAATAAATGAATGAACTCGGTGTTGTATATACGTAACACCAAAGAATTTTAAAGCACATAAGGTATCTATGATTAGAAACTATATCTAATGATAGATACCTTTTTTATGTGCAAAATCATCTATATAATAGCAAACATACGTTTGAAAATACTACGTATTTTTGTTATACTAATGATAGAAATTATGAGGATACTAATTTTTGTGAAAGTCGATAAATTAGCATTTTAAGGAGGTGTTTGTATGGGTTCTGCTGATACAGAGCGGATGTATATGTGTATTGATTTGAAAAGCTTTTATGCATCCGTAGAATGTGCCGATTTGGGGGTGGATCCCTTTACAACACCATTGGTGGTGGCCGATAACTCTCGTGGCAAGGGGGCGATTACATTGGCCATCTCTCCAGCGCTTAAGAAACTAGGCGTTAAAAACCGGTCTCGTTTATTTCAGATTCCGTCACATATTGAATACATTACGGTAAAGCCTCATATGAAGCGGTATATGCAGGCGTCGGCACAGATTTATGGGACGCTGCTAAATTACATATCCCCAGAGGATATTCATGTGTATTCCATTGATGAATATTTTATAGATATTACGCCATATACGAATTTGTACAAGAAAACGCCTCGTCAGTTGGCTCAGCTTCTGCTTGATGCCGTTCTCGACGCCACTCATATTTACGCCACCGTTGGCATTGGAACTAACTTATTTCTCGCAAAAATTGCCCTCGATATATTGGCCAAGCATGCACCGGATTTTATCGGATATCTTGATGAAAGCCTTTTTAAGGAGCAAATTTGGCACCATCAGCCCATTACGGATATTTGGCAAATCGGCAGCGGTATTGCGAACCGCTTGCGTAAATTTGGCGCCTTTGATCTGCATGGTATTACTCAAGTGCCGGAGCATAAATTATATAAGGAATTCGGTGTGAATGCGGAGCTTCTAATCGATCATGCTTGGGGCCGTGAAAGCTGTACCATTGCCGATATTCACGCTTATAGACCATCTAAGCATTCCCTTTCACAAAGCCAAATTCTATTGCGCAATTATACGGCTGATGAGGCGCGATTGCCTATGCGTGAAATGGTGGAGTCCTTAGTCCTTGAATTGCTACAGATTAAGGCTGTTACAAAATGTATTCATGTTCACATCGGCTATGCAGCAGAGGATGTAAAGTCTACTGGTGGATCCAGAACCTTAGCGCATTATACAGACTCATTTCAAGAGTTATGTCCGGCTGTACTAGCCTTGTTTGATAAATATAAACGACCTCATGAGTTAATACGACGCATTGCTGTTAGTTTTGAAGAGTTAGTTAATAAGGCGGCTGTACCGACTGAAATGGACCTGTTTAGCAATGCATTAACGGAGGCGGCAGAGCAAGAGGAACATATACAGAAAACCATGCTGAATATTAAAGGTCGTTTTGGTAAAAACGCTATCCTTCGTGCATCTAGCTTGCAAGAGGAAGGAACCATGCAGTTTAGAAACACATTGGTAGGCGGTCATAATGGAGAGTAGATTTTATACTAGGAATTGATGTATTGTGTGAGGGAAGGTATACATTCATGAAACATCGGATGTCGCGCTTGCAACGGGCCAAACAATTTATGCCCTTTGCGGCATTAAAGGGATTTGAAACCTTGCTGGCAGCAGTAGCACGGCCTAAGGAGTCTCGTGTAGAGTTATCTGAGGATCAACTAGAGGAATTAAATCGTACAATCCAATCATTAACAGACGGAAATTTTGTGCGAGTCCTATATTACAATGGTCACTGTTACACGGAACTAGTGGGTGCCATAGAGATGATACATAAGACGGCCCATACTATGTCTATAGAGGGGGTTGAGGTTACCTTTAATGACATAAAAGAAATCAATCTTTATGAATAGAAATAGCCAAAACTATAACGTAAAAATATAGAATTAGCCCATGCGTATAGGCGATACGTATGGGCTGTTTTACGTCTAATTTATTTTGATAAATTTTCTTGACATAAACTATCAGTTCTATTAAAATAAATATATGAACAGATATTCATATATTTATTTTAATAGTATTCATAGAAGCTGAAAGCCCTCTAGGCTTTCAAATATAGGTAAAGGAGATATCATGGAAGAAACACTACTTCTAAAGGATTTAAACTGTGCGAACTGTGCAGCAAAAATCGAAGATCGCATCCGTAAAATGGATGTAGTAGAAACAGCTAATTTTACACTTGCTACACATCAATTAAAATTAACTGGATCTTGGGAGGACCGTGAGGCTCTTAAGCGTGACATTCAAGACATCTGTGATGCTATTGAAGAGGGCGTAACAGTAGCCGATTACGAACGTAAATCTAAAGCGGCTATGGATGACCATGGTCATGATCACGATCATGGCAGCGAGGCTGTAACAATTGCAGTTATCGTAGCAGGCTTGTTATTTATGATCTATGAAGCATTGACTTCCTTTGTTCCATCCATCGGTTTGCCAGAGAGCATCGAAACTCCGATTTACTATGTGGCTTATGTATTGCTTGCCTTCCCAGTATTGCGTACTGCAGCGCGTAATATCTTAAAGGGTGAAGTATTTGATGAAAACTTTTTGATGTCCATCGCTACATTGGGTGCCATCGCTATCGATGCATTACCTGAAGCAGTAGGCGTTATTTTATTCTACCGTATCGGTGAATTCTTTGAAGAAAAAGCAACAGAACGTAGCCGTACAGAAATCATGAATGCTGTAGATATGCGTCCTCAAGAGGTGCGCGTCATAGATACATGCTGCGGTGGTGAAATCGTAGTTATGGCTCCTGAAAAGGTTGAAGTAGGCTGGACTATCGAAGTTCG
>JAIITD010000006.1 GCA_022737715.1 Veillonella sp. | reverse complement strand
CAAAACCATATGGTTTTGCCTCTTTTCTATTACAAAAAAGAAGCAAACTCATATGAGTCTGCTTCTTTTTTTGCATTATCTTAAAGATAGTATGTTATTTTAATACTACGTTTGTGGCACCTGCTCCGCCTTCATCATAGCCGGCAGTTTCAAAATGTGCTACGTGAGGCAATGTTCGTAAATACTGATGTACGCCTTCGCGCAATGCACCAGTGCCCTTACCATGAATGATTCGGACCTGATTAACACCACCAAGTAACGCTTGATCTATAAAACGACCGACAGAAACTACTGCTTCATCTACGGTTTGACCGAGAATATTAATCTCTGTACGTACCTCTTTTTGACGTTGTACGGCAGAGCCACCTACTCTCTTACGGGTTTTAGGTTGCGCCTTAAGATTGTCGCGTTGAATCTTATTGGACTCTTCTCGCGTAGTAGATTGTAATTCATTTACTTTCACAGTAGCAGATAAACCATTGATATCTACAGTCACGCGATTACCTTTAATGGATAAAACCGTACCAAGTGAACGCAATGACGTAACATATACAACTTGACCAATAGCAATAGCATCTATAGTCAACTCTTTACGATTATCATCTATAGGAGCATCTGGTACGTGAACATTAGAAATACCTTTACGAGCTGCATTGATGGCGGATTGGCGCTTATCCTTATTCGTTTCAGAGAATTGAGCTTTTAATTGTTTAATGATAGCCTCCCCTTCCACACGGAGACTGCGTTTCATAGATTCTGCATCGGCCTGTGCCTTCGCTAACATCTGTTTGCGTTTTTCATTAAACTGCTTCTTTTCTTTTTCCAATTGACCACGCATGCGTCGTGTTTCATCTAATTCTTTTTTGAGTGCTCGTTCACGTTCCGATGATTTACGTAATTGTTCATTCAAATCGGATAAAACATTTTCCATTTCACTACTACCAAACTTAGATTTGTAATCACGAGCGCGATTGACGATTTCCTTTGGTAGACCTAAACGCGCTGCAATGCTCAATGCATGACTACTACCAGCTACACCAATATGTAATCGATAGGTAGGCTTTAAGGTACGCTCATCAAATTCAACGTGACCATTCTCGATACCTGCCGTATGGTACGCGTAGTTCTTTAACTCATTATAGTGAGTACTGACCATCATGAGTGTTCCTTTTTGACGGAAGAATTCAAGTATGGATACAGCTAAGGCGCTACCTTCTTCTGGATCCGTACCGGAGCCGAGTTCATCAAGTAATACAAGATCATTGGGACCACAATGTTTAATAATAGAAATCACTTGTGTCATATGTGCAGAGAATGTACTCAAGCTAGCTTCAATGCTTTGTTCATCCCCAATATCTGCAAAAATATTGTGAAAAATCGGCAATATAGAACCATGGTCAGCAGGGATAAATAAACCACTTTGGTTCATAAGGGATAATAAACCAAGTGTTTTTAAGGACACCGTTTTACCACCCGTATTGGAGCCCGTAATCAATAGAATCCGATAGTCCGTCCCCAAACGAATATCCGTTGGTACCACTGTATTAGCGGGAATCAACGGATGGCGAGCACGCATTAAATTGACGTCACGCCCTTCGCTCAATGTGGATTGCACTGCCTTTTGAGCCATAGCGAGTTTTGCTTTACCATAGACAAACTCAATATGAGATACCTTTTCACAAGCATCCATCAAATCGTTACTATGTTGTTTGATAAGGGCTGACAGTTCCTTATAAATGCGTAGAACCTCTTGTTCCTCGCCTATCAAAGCCTCTTGCAAATCATTGTTTAATTCTACAAGTCGCATTGGTTCAATATATAATGTTTGCCCTGTTGCAGATCGGTCATGAATCAAACCATCAAAATATTGTCGATACTCTTGCTTAACAGGAATTACATACCGATTGTTACGTTGCGTAATAATCGTTTCTTGGAAATATTTCTGATTGTCTTTATCATGCAATATGGCTTGAATATCGTGTTTGATACGGTCCCTCGTCTTACTAATCGTATTCCGCAAGCTCGCTAATTTAGGGGATGCTGTATCGAGCAATTCCCCTTTATCATCAAACACCCGTTTTAATCGCTGTTCTACACGATCCATATTCGGCATGTCTTGCATCCATAAGGACAATAATGGATATTCCATATATTTCGCCCTAAAGAACTTCACCATACGCTTATAGGCGCCTATAGTTATATATACATCCCATATGGCCTCTCGTGAAAGCACAAAATCCTTGCGACTCTTTTTACAAGCTTCGCGTATATCCCGCGTGCCGCTTAATGGTTGCTCAATTTCTGTTTGCCAAGAGCGCAGCGCTTCTGCGGTTTCATCTAAAGCCTCTTGAATCTTTTCTCGATTCGTCATAGGTTCTAATGCTAAAGCCATTTCTTTAGCAATAATAGAACTACAATGATTGGCTAATTCTTCTTTAATTTTTATAAAATCTAATACATCTTCATTAAACAATGTACTACCTCGTTCTATAAAATACCTCTAAAATAATGTCCCCGCGTAATAGATTCGCCTTGGGAATCTATTTTCTTAGGTGGGGCCTCCATCGTACCCTTTGCTATACCGACATATTGGGATACAATGGCTTTTACATAACTTGGCTCCATATGACGACCATCTACGCGCAATATGGAAATACCTTTTTGCAATAACATAGGAACATAGGCGCGCATATCCATTTCATGACTATTCATGATGTGCATACGGCAGTATGGATCCGTACGAATTGGGAATATCTCACCCTTTCTATCCTTTAAGGAATACGATTCCTTAACACATGGCATAGGGCAATTTACTTTGCTACCGGTTCCAACAAAACTTGCAATAGCACAATATTCAGAAATCATCATTTCCGTATAGCCATGCACCATCGTCTCAATAGGAACATGACTATGTTTAGCTATGTCTGTAATTTGTTTTAAGGTCAACTCTTGAGATGGATTTACACAACTGATGTGTAACTGTTCCCAGAAATGCAATGTAGGGGTATTGAAAATATTAAGACCTGTATCAGCCTCAATGGCACCGGTATAACCTAATTCACGAAGCCAAAGTAATGCTTGTGGCACGTGGATAGAAATACTATCTGGATTAGCCTTTACGATTGCCTCTAACGTATGTTTATATGCTTCTACTTCATCATCTTTCACAACTCGTGGTGTTACAAAGGTACAAAGCACATCAGATGTAGCACATAAACGGGCTACCTCATCATATATAGATAACGCATATGGTGTACGACTGAGTCTATCACCACCAAAAACGATTTTCTGTGCTCCACCAGCAATTGCTGCTTTCACACCGTCTATTTCATCGACACGAGCAGAAATCATAGGACAATTATCATAGGATAACCTGTGTTGTGCCTTGAAATCATACGCTACATCACCTGTAACTTGCAATGCTTGCCATGATTCTACGTGATGTGAAATTAAGACCTCTTCCAAAGCAGCTACGGCATCTCGGCGTAGTGCATTAAGAACGCTAGCAGGCCACATATACGGCCCATCAGGAATGTCTACATAGGAAAGTCTAAATAATGTGTTTCCTAAACGCCCTAATTGTTCAGATACCTTTTCTAATGATGTTGGTACTTTATTCGCAATAGCTGGCACATACTCATTAGTAACAGTTACAATAAGTCCAGAATCTAAGATGGCAGTTAGTTCTGTATAATTTGTTTCCCCATCAGAACCTACACCGAGATATACAGACATATCATACTTACGAGTAAATTCTTGTAAACCTCGAGACTTTGTATTCTTCGGAGTAGATGCCAAATATAGTTGCCCTATAGCAGAACCCTCTGCAGGTTGTCCCTTATACAGCGTATCAGATACACGTGTCCATTCATCATCTACTGTATAATAGGTAACACTACCATTGGATTGTAATATTTTAACTAATGAACCTTGTTCAATAGGTTCTGTTAAGGATAAGTAGACCTCACCTTTTTTCGTATAAGATTCACCAATTGGCTTGCCTTGATGATTCGGCGCTACGACGGTCATCATTTGACGTCCCACAGTATCCTCTAAATAGGCCGTAGAAAATCCACGATTAAATCCAGAGGCTAGCGCTTTACGTTGGTTTTCATGAATCGATGCTTCATCCAATATCTCTCTATAAGTACCTATAACTTGGCGAACATAGGACACCTTTTTCATACGCCCTTCTACCTTAAAGGATGTAACACCGGCCGCTACCAGTTCGTTCATATGCTCACTATAATTGAGATCTTTTGGGCTTAACAAATAAGATTCATGCTTTGGTAATAAGCTAGTCCCTTTAGAGTCCAATAATTCATAAGGTAACCGACAAGGCTGTGCACAAGCACCTCGATTGCCGCTACGTCCGCCGATGAAGGAACTCATCAAACATTGACCGGAGTAGCATACACATAAAGCACCATGAACAAACACTTCGATTTCAGCCTTACAATGTTTGCATATATGCTGAATTTCCTTAAGACTCAATTCACGGGCCAGTACAACGCGCGTAAAGCCTAGACTTTCATAAAAACGAACAGCATCAAGCGTAGCCGCCGTCATTTGTGTGCTCCCATGAAGATGTATGTTCGGTGCAACACGTTTTGCAATTTCTGCAACAGCTAAGTCCTGCACGATAATAGCATCTACGCCAATGGAATCTAAATCCTTAATATAGTTTTCAAGATCCTTCAGTTCCGTATCGCCAATTAAAATATTAACGGTTACGTACACAGACACATCTAAAATATGTGCTAACCGTACAGCCTCACGCAATTCATCGATACCAAAATTGGCTGCATGAGCCCGTGCATTAAAGACCTTGCCTCCTAAATATATAGCATCCGCCCCTGATTCCAAGGCGGCCATAAAATTTTCCATCGTACCCGCTGGTGCTAATAATTCCATAATAAATCCTTTCTGACTCATTACCTATACCTTCTATTATACAACAGGGGATAGATAGACATAAAAGGGTTTACCATAAGGTAAACCCTTTCACGATGACTTATCGTAATTTACAATTTTTAGTTGCTAATGCATCAATAATCGCTTGGATTGCACCATCGATATCTTCATCATTTAATGTGCCTTCCATCGATCTAAATTGTAAGTTATAAGCTAAGCTACGATAGCCTGCTTCAATATGTTCCCCTTCGTAAACGTCGAAGATAGATACGGATTCTAAATATTCTCCGCCATATTCCTTAATAAGTGCTACAATTTCGCCACTTGTAACAGATACTGGCGCTACGATTGCCAAGTCACGACTTGTACCTGGGAATTTACTGAATGATTGATATCTAAATGGTAGTACTGTAATGGATAATACAGCTTCCAAATCGATTTCAAACATATATACTTTACCAGACAAATCAAAGTTTTTAACCACTTGTGGATGTAATTCACCATAGTTTGCAATCGTTACACCATTGACTGTGTAATGAGCACTTACGCCTGGATGGTAATAGCTTTCACTAGATGGTTGAATATCAAATTGAGTCAAGCCTAATTTAGCTAGTAAACCGTCTACTACACCTTTTACATCATAGAAATCAGTATCCCGTTGCGCTTGATTCCATGCGGGCTCTGTAACCTTGCCCATCATAATACCACATGCCATAGGACGTTCATGCGGTACTTCTGTTAATGGCAATGCCTTTGGCTCATACACATTAGCCGTTTCAAATAACCATAAATCCTTGTTTTGTTGTGCAATATTGCGTTTAGCTGCTTCAATAACAGCTGGTACCAATGTAGTTCTCATATATGGGAACTCTTCGGAAATAGGATTTAAGATTGGAATTGCCGTATAACGACTGTCACCTTCTGGTAACATCATATTCGTAAGACCATCTTTATGCATAAAGCTAAATGTAATGATTTGGCTTAAACCTGCATGGGCTAAGTAATGCGTTACCTCTTTCGTTAATGCTTTCTTAGGTGTCATACCGCCAGAAGATAATACAGCCACAGGAATTGTTGGTTCAATATTATCATAGCTTACGATGCGCGCCACTTCTTCAGCAATATCAGGCATAACAGTGACATCATCGCGCCATGTTGGAACGAGTGCTTCAATGGTATCACCAGATTCAGTAATGCCAAATTCAAGTTTCGTTAAAATATCAATCATTCTATCTTTTTCAATAGAAGTGCCAAGATAGTCATTGATTTGTTCTGCTGTGAAAGTTACAGTGCGTTGTTCTACTGGTTCAGGATATACATCAATAACGCCAACACTCACCTTACAAGAAGGACAGATTTGTTGCAACAATTGTGCAGCACGGTCGATAGCATATGCTGTATATTTATGGTTTACACCGCGTTCAAAACGACCAGATGCTTCAGAGCGCATACCTAATGCTTTCGATGTACGACGAATAGATGGACCATTGAATACAGCAGCTTCGAACAAGACGTTCGTAGTTTTATCTGTTACTTCACTAGTAAGACCACCCATAACGCCAGCTACGCCGATAGGGCCCTTTGTATCAGCAATGATAAGCATGGACTCATTGAGTTCACGTTCATTACCGTCTAATGTAGTAAGTTTCTCACCAGCTTTTGCACGACGTGCAATAAGGGTATGGTCAGCTACACAATCATAATCGTAGGCATGCATTGGTTGACCTAATTCAAGCATAACGTAGTTTGTTACGTCCACTACGTTATTGATAGGGCGAATGCCGCTGTTACGCAAACGATTTTGCATCCACAATGGAGACGGTTCAATGGTAACATTCGTAACAAGACGGGATGTAAATCGCGTGCAAAGATCATGCGCTTCGATAGCTACAGATGCTTTACCTTCGATGGACTCACCATTTTCATTCACCATAATAACTGGGAATAAAGCCTTTTGATTTGTCATGATGCCGAATTCACGGGACAAACCTACCATAGAGAAGCAGTCTGCACGATTAGCTGTCAATTCAAATTCATATACAGTATCGTTAAGCATGAGTGCTTCTTTAATATCTAAACCGATTGGTGTTCCTTCAGGGAAAATATAAATGCCTTGTGCTTCTTCCGGTCTTACCAAGTCACTGGAAATACCGAATTCAGCAACAGAGCAGAACATACCTTCTGATACAACACCACGTAATTTACCTTTTTTAATTTCTGTACCATCTGCTAAACGAGATTTATGATACGCAACTGGTACGATTTGACCTACAGCTACATTAGTAGCAGCGGTAACTATTTGCTTAGTAATTTCTTCCCCATCTTCAGATAAGCATTGTACTTGGCATACTTGTAATTTATCTGCATCTGGGTGTTTTGTAATTTCTACGATTTTACCAGTATAGATTTTTTTCAAACCTGGATCCATAGAAAGTACTTCTTCTACAGGAATACCTGCTTGTGTTAATTCATCCGCTAATTCTTGGGCAGGACGATTTAGATCAAGAGGTACGTATTCATTCATCCATTGTAAGCTTGCTTTCATTTCTACCTCCTAAAATTGTTCCAAGAAACGGATATCATCTTCAAAGAATAGACGTAAATCGCCAATACCATATAACAACATAGCAATACGTTCTACGCCCATACCAAAGGCAAAACCTTTCACCTTATTAGGATCATAGCCATTAAGTTCAAGTACACGAGGATGTACCATACCGCAGCCAAGGATTTCAAGCCAGCCTGTATGAGAGCATACACGACAGCCTTCACCACCACACATTACACAGGAAATATCAACCTCTGCAGATGGTTCTGTGAATGGGAAGAAGCTTGTACGGAAACGTACCTTTGTGTCATCGCCAAACATATGACGTAGGAATGTTTCGATAGTTCCTTTCAAATCAGCAAATGTAATGTGTTCATCAATAATCAAGCCTTCTACTTGATGGAATACTGGGGAATGCGTAGCATCATAATCCCAGCGATATACCTTACCAGGCGCAATCATGCGAATCGGACTGTTCGGCTCATGACGTTGCATGGTACGGGCTTGTACAGGAGATGTATGAGTTCTAAGCAAGAAATTTTCTGTAATATAGAAAGAGTCTTGCATATCGCGTGCTGGATGATCTTTTGGTAAATTAAGACACTCAAAGTTAAAGTGGTCTTGTTCAATTTCAGGACCTTCTTCAACGGTATAGCCCATTTTCATGAAGAAATCTTCAATCATTTCGTTTACTGTTGTCAACGGATGAATATGACCTGTTTTTGGAGCTCTACCAGGTAGAGTAATATCGATTTTTTCCTCTTCCAAGCGAGCGTTCATAGCCGCTACTTCCATAGAAGTTTTTAATGCATCGATTTCTTCTTCTAATGCTTGACGAACTGCATTAACAAGGGCCCCCATTTTAGGGCGTTCCTCTGGGGAAAGTTTACCCAACCCTTTTAGCAATGCCGTTACTTCACCTTTTTTACCTAAATATTTTACGCGTACGTCTTGCAACGCTTGTTCATCAGAAGCGCTTTTAATAGCAGATAACGCTTCTTCTTTAATGCGTTGTAATTCTTGTTCCATACAACCGTCCTCCTAAATTACAAAGTTCAACCCCCATTATATCAAATTTGGGTCATCTTCTTCAATGAATCTCCAAGGTAAATCCGGCAAAGGACGCTCTTCTACCACAAAAAACGTACCTCTCGCTATATGTACCACTTCACCTAATTCATTGTAAATACGTGCAGTGGCTACCATCGTAGTTTTACCACTGTGCTCTACATTCGCTACACCACGCAATACTGTGCCACCTTTGACGGCTTTCAAATAATTACCATTAATATCAATGGTACTCACAGATTTTCCTAGTGTAAAACACGCTGTTCCCATCAAGCTATCTGCAAAACCAATACAAACAGCACCATGCAAATGCCCTCTAAAATTGCAGTACTCGGTTTCATTTGTTTGTAATGTCATTTCTGCATGACCCGGTTCTACAGTTGTCACCTCAGAATCTTTCACCCAGGAAAAAGGATTCTGCGTACGTAATTCATTAAAATATTCCAATAATGTTGTTGCCATAATTTCCTCACTAAATTAAAAATAGTGCGTTACATCATACTTAATTGTATCATGCAACGCACTATATGCGAATACGTCTATTAATTTATGGAAATATTACGCCCTAAAATATCCGTACCTACCCATACTATTCATAGTGTAGCGCATCAATTGGATTTAATTTAGCCGCTTTTCGAGCCGGATAAATACCGAATACCAAACCGATGGCCATGGAGAATGCAAAAGATAAAATGATGGTCGGTACTGAAATAACTGTACTCATACCAGATGCTAAACCTATCAGTTTTGAAGCACCTATACCGAGTGCAATGCCTATAAGACCGCCCATAAGACTGATTACGACAGCTTCGATTAAGAATTGTGTAACAATAACAAAGTATGTAGCACCTAAAGCCTTACGAATACCAATTTCACGAGTCCGTTCGGTAACGGAAACGAGCATGATATTCATAATCCCAATACCACCTACAACAAGGGAAATAGCAGCTACAGCACCTAAGAACAAGGTCAAGGTTCCTGTGGTTTGCTCCATCGTCTCCATAATCGATTTCATATTTTGTATATTAAAATCATCGAGGTTTGTATCCTTAATGCCATGACGAACGCGCAACAGATTTTCTATATCCGATTGCAAACGGTCAATACCATTATCGTCACTAGCAACGACGTAGACCATGCGAAGATAGTCAACACCTTCTACACGTTCCATAGCCGTTGTATAGGGAATAAAGATGACATCATCTTGGTCATTCCCCATAGTCCCATTACCTTTACTGTTAAGGACACCAATAACGCGGAATGGAATATTTTTAATACGTATTTCCTTCCCCACTGGATCCTCACCAGCAAATAAATTCTTAACTACGGTTTGCCCCACAACAGCTACGCGTTCACGATTTTCTACATTCTTGCTAGATATAAAACGACCTTCCGCCATAGTCCAATTATTTACATCTTGAAAGTTACTACTTACACCACTAACAGTGGTAGTCCAGTTCTTACTTTGATATATAGATACGTAGGAATTAGCCGTATAAGGGCTGGCTGCCTTAACGCCATCTAACTTGCTAATAGCTTGATAATCAGAAACCTTCAAGGATTTCATTGACCCTTGCGATGGACGCACACCTGGTGTACGTGGAGCACCAGGCATAACCATCAATAGATTGGAACCTAAACTAGAAATGGAGTTCTGAATATCCTGCTTTACACCATTCCCGATTGACACAAGGGCAATAACAGCAGCTACACCAATAATAATACCTAGCATCGTCAAAATGGATCTCATTTTATTGGCAATCAACGATGCCCAGGCCATTAAGAAACTTTCTTTATACATGTGTCACCTCCTGAACAGGAGTCATATTTAAGTTCTGCTTGTCTTCTACAATTAATCCATCCCGTAACACTACATTGCGACTTGCATAGGTTGCAATTTCAGGTTCATGGGTAACAAGAATTATAGTACGACCTTCATCATAAAGGCCTCTAAAGATGTTCATAACATCAATCGTCGATTTCGAATCCAAATTCCCGGTTGGCTCATCGGCCATGATAATAGCAGGGTCATTCGCTAATGCACGAGCAATCGCCACACGTTGACGTTGACCACCGGATAGTTCTGCCGGTAAGTGATCCATACGATCACCCAAGCCTACAGAAGTAAGCAAAGCCTCTGCTCGAGCAGTACGTGTTTTTTTATCGATACCTGCATACACCATCGGCAAGGCCACATTTTCAATGGCCGTTAGTTTCGTTAATAAATTAAAGCTTTGAAATACAAAACCAATTTCTTTATTTCGTACATATGCTAACTCATCGTCGCTGAGATTAGCAACTTCATTTCCATTCAAGCGATAGGATCCAGACGTAGGTCTATCTAAGCAACCTAAAATATTCATAAACGTTGATTTACCAGAACCGGAGGGCCCCATGATAGACACGAAGTCGCCTTTTTGTACCTGTAAATCTATACCATGTAGAACGGGAACCGTTAATTTACCATTTACATAGGTTTTTGTGATACCTTGAATATCAATAACTGAATGATTCATAGTTCACCTACGCTTAAAATGGTCCATGAGAGTTATTTTTAGGGCCTGTTACATCGCCACTAACAATAATTTCATCACCTTCAGAAACGCCGCTTAAGATTTGAACATTTGTATCTCCAGTTACACCTGTAGAAACGGCAGTTCTAACAGGTTGACCATCTTTGATAACATATACATATTCACCTTGTTTATCAGTACGTACAGCCGTCAATGGTACTACAAGTGTATTTTTAATATCATCCCCAAAGATTGTGGCACGTGCGGTCATAGATGGTAAGAAATTCGAAGATATATCGGCAGGAATGGATACTTTCACAGTATAGTACACTACGCTATTGCTCGTAACACCCATATTCCCCTTAGTGCCCTTTGCAATTTCAGAAACATAGCCTGTGAAAGTTTGACCTGGTTTAGAATCAACTGTAAATTCTACCTTAGAGCCATTTTTTACATTGCCAATATCAGTTTCATCAACTGTCAAATAAATTTCTAAATCAGACAAATCTGCAATGGTCGCAATAATCATTTGTGTAGAAATACCGGTACTAATCGTTTGGCCCGCCTTAAGAGGTGTCCCTACTACGGTACCCGACATAGGTGCAGTAATAGTAGCATCACTTAAGTCAGCAGATACTCTATCATATGTAGATTGAGCTTGTTCGTATGCGGTCACAGCATCATCATAAGTTTGCGCTGCTACAGCATTTTGATCAATTAGCGCTTTATAACGATTCATATCTAAGCGTGCTTTATCAAGAGCAGCCTTTGCATTATCGACCTGAGCTTGTAATTGTCGTGTATCAATATAGGCGATAATTTGACCTTGCGTAACATGATCATTTTCCTTGACCAATACCTTTTCAAGTTTACCCGCTACATTTGTGGATACGTCCACATAATTAACAGGATTAATAGTACCTGTAGCACTGATGCTCGTTTTTACATCGCCCTTTTCAACCCTACCAGTGGTATATTTTTGTTGAGTCTGTGCACTATCATTTGTATGAACATAATAATAGCCACCACCACCTAATATACAGATAGCAATAACACCACCAATAATACGTTTACGGTGCTTCTGAAATAATTCTTTCATATATACTCCTTAATAAATGAGTCATTTCATTATTATTTACCATATTGTACGAGAATTTTATCGATTATACAATATAATTTTACGAATTTATTTTAATGGCTCAATATAGAGATTAATTCATACTGACTTTTATCAATGCCAAACTTCATTGTTTTAGCGATTTCATAGGGTATAGCTCGAACCTGACCATCAACATAACCAGTAATACAGTTATACTCTCCACGTACTAAGCAATCCACGGCCAATTCACTCATACGAGCGGCTAAAATGGCATCTAATGCAGATGGTGCCCCACCGCGCTGTAAATAGCCAAGAACTGTTAAACTTGGATCAAAGTATGTATGCTTCTTAATATACTCTTTAACCTCACCACTTGAATACGCACCTTCAGCGACGAGTATAATACTATACTCCTTACCCAATTGATGGGTTTTGTTAATATGTTCACATACCTCATCTAACGGCATTGGATATTCAGGTACTAATACAAGCTCGGCACCACTCGCTACCCCAGCTTGCAATGCAATATGTCCTGCATGACGCCCCATGACTTCAATTATAGCCACTCGTTCATGAGAGTTCGATGTATCGCGAATGCGCCCTACCGCATCAACTACAGTATTAAGTGCAGTGTCAAAACCAATCGTATATTGCGTACCATTCATATCGTTATCTATGGTACAAGGAATAGTTATCGTAGATTGACCAAGCCGCATCAAAGCCTCTGCACCAGCTTGGGATCCATCACCACCAATAACGATCAAATGATCGATACCAAAATCTTGTAGTATTCGATAGGCTCTTTGCTGAACCTCTAGATTTTTAAATTCTGGATACCGAGCCGTTCTAAGAATCGTACCGCCAGTGGTAATAATACCGCCCACATCACGAGCCTGTAAGGGTCTTATTTCACTATTAATAATGCCCTCAAATCCTCGTTCTACGCCATATACGCTAAAGCCCTCATGGATTGCTTTTCTTGTGATGGCGCGAATGGCTGCGTTCATTCCTGGTGCGTCTCCGCCGCTTGTTAGTAATGCTATTTTTTTCATGTCTATGTCCCCTCTGCTGCTTTGGTTCAGCTTGTATATCTTTAGACACAATTTCAGTTGTTTTGGGTTGTCTTCGCGCCTTGAATTGAACACCTATAGTGTCTAATTGACGCTCAATTGCTTTCATAAAATCATAGGTACGTCCGTTAGTCGTATCCAATACATAATCACATTGTTTATATACTGGTTTCCATGCCTGAATCATATTATGAACAAAGGCAGAAACATTGGTATAATCCATCGTTGGTCGTTTGCCCACACGACGATTAACACGACTTACAATTCGGTATTGTGCCGCTCGTATACCTATGATAAAAGAAAATTTCTTTAGCGTTCTAAGAGTTCTATGCTCTATAGGAAAGTTTCCACCTACACTAATAACCGCCTCGTGATATAGGGAGACTTTTTTTAGAACCTCTAATTCAGCACGACGAAATGCTTTTTCGCCAATCTTTTTATAAATTTCTGCAATGGGCAACCCAAAACGACCTTCTAATACTCGATCGGTATCCACAAATTGCCATCCTTTTAAATCTGCTAGATTACGTCCAAAATGGCTTTTTCCACTTCCCATGGACCCAATGAGAATAATATTTCGTTTTACTATCATGTTACTATTGCCCCTTATTCTTACGTTAAAATTTATTTTACTATAAATTTGTCATAAAAACAAAAATGAACATACAATAATGAGAATTATTACTCATTATTGTATGTTCATTTCTTTACGTAGCTAGTGGTGTAACCTTGCATGTAAAAAATATACTATTCCCTTTGGTATCAACAGACATAAACTGTATATGACAATACTGTATCTTTTGTTGCACCAAATTATACCAGGATAAGAAGGACTGACTGGTTCCAACCAAAGTGATGTCTAATACATCGTCATGACGGGAACTACTCGTTATAATTAGAGGTTCTCTATTTATACTTTGATATATATCATCTACCCAATACTCATGCAACATTAAGGATGAAATAAGCTCATAGGTTTGAGAAAATAAAAATTGCTCTTTTACTGTTGTTTCCATTTGGTAATATTCAATTTTATCCGCTAACGATTCGCATTGCTCTCTATAGTATCTATATATCCCTAAAGAAGTAATAGCAATCATAACACTTATACTACACACTAGAACTATCTTCCTTAGGTTTGGTGTCGTGCTGTTTTGTATGTCCATCCAAATGGAATGAACAAGGTCCATTTGCTTTTTCCACTTGTTGTTTCCCATCACAAATCACCTGTTTCATATGGGCTTGAATATATTGAACATATGAATGATAGGCTTCATCATTTGTTGCATTACCATCAACAGTAAATCCTCCATCAGAAAATTCTATATGTCGTAACGTAATGGTACCTTTTGTTGCCATAGCTCCATCTAATAATGTAACAAGACAATATTGCTCGTCTAATTGTGCGCCATGTTGTAACAACCGCGACATGGTATCTTCCATAGCATGATATTGATCACGTATATGCTTCGATTGTTCATCATTCTGTATGTGTTCGTACTTCGCTACCTGTTCAGCATACATGTTATAAGAATAGACCCCCATACCCAGACAAAAGGCACTGAGTAATATAATGACGCCTGCAGTAGTGTATATATACAACTTATATTTACATAACCAAATATACCATCGTAATGAACGGGGCATAAAATTTATTAATCTATCATTACCATCCTTGTCCAATCCACCGTAACCCCCGCGTAGCCATTCCAATCGCCATATCCCAATCTAATTCACCTAATGTGCAACGCGTGCGACCGCGCCCAAGAAACATCATAGGTAGATATTCAGTGTTTCCGTATACATCTTGTAACGCACTAATATCGATACGCTGCTCTTCATTTAAATCATGAATATTATAAAAATGTATGCCTTGAATTTCTTCTACGCCAAATCGCTGCAACATTTCTTCCATTTCAATTAATGCGGAGCTAATATCTGCACCATTGACCTTTACCACACATTCCTTCACACAAGTATCTTTCCACCAAGCCCATAAATGCATACCCGCTGGTTCTACGATACCCGTAACAGTGCCTGTTCTATGCATCAATCCATACGTAACAGGTAATGGCCAACAATCAATGGTATCAACAGGTGCACATGTGTCGCGTATCCCTTGGCGCAGTAATTCAAGTTCATGACGGTCTACGGCGGCTAAAAACAAATAATAATTATGTCGTGGATACTCCCTACGACAAGCATCAAGTTCAAATTCATGTTCTCCAAAATTAAATGTATCTTCTATATTCCACTTGATGAACTCCTTTACATCAAAATCATGAGGATCAAAACTAGCCATCGTCATCTCTGTAGGTATACAAGCAACAATACTATATTCACCCTCTTCTAGATTATATGTAGTAATAAATTCAGCTATATCTTCATCAATTGTGCTAGACCGTTTCATCTCCATTGCATCAGTAATAATCATTGTCTTATTTTCAATATGTGCTGTAGTGGCAACAATTCTATCATCCGTAATACAAAGCCCTGTATGTATCTGTTTTTTCTCTTTCATAGTGATGTCCTCCTTAGTATGGTTTTACACTTATAACCTCTAATGTATGATTTTCTTTTTCTTTTACATATATGTGAACACGACTGGATACACCATCTAATACAGCACAGCTCATCACATGTTTTGGATTAGTAACCTTTGGATCTGCCTTAATATATATATGGATAGTATCGTTTTTTTCCACATCAATATCCTCACTATAATCCCAACGGCCATCGTTATTGCAATATGTACAGAACCATCGTGCACCACGCTCTGCTGCATAATGAGATGCAATCAGTTTCATTTCATCCGTTGTATTACTTAGTGACAAGGTCGCAAGCCTATTCATTCCTAAAATAAGTACTAATAAAATGAGCATAATATATATGGCTACATAGCTAACCATGCCAGAAGAATAGTCAGAGATGCTTCGTTTTTTTAAACCAATCTGAATGTGTTGATACCGCCGTTGCCACCTCATACTGTGCTATGCCTCCATACCCTTTTGCATACTCTGTTTGACTATTAAAACGGTTATTTATAGACCACTTAAAAGTAACCAATCTATTAGGATTCATAGAAAACGGTTTAGTAGCATCCAGTTTACGCTTATCATCAGTACCTATGATGCGGCTTCCACTCAAGGGTTGTAAGCTACCATCACTTAATTTTCTATATAAGGCCCTTCTAGTAACGGTAAACGCGTTACGGCTTGTATCATTGATAGATAACAGGTCTCCTTTATCATTGATGGATACCATAGAGTGATTCCAAATAATATGAGATACGATGGCGCGTCTTGTATAACGGCCATCCTCTAACATGGCCAGGCTATCATCAATTCTCTCGGTCCATATATAACAGGTCATACATATTGTCATGATTACGAGAATCACGAAGGAACTAATCAAAACGCTAATAAGTAGAGATGGTAATATAAATCCATTGAATGATTTTGTCCTATGATTTTCAATGATGACTCGGTCCAAGAAACGTAGATATCTCATAAACAGTAACTCCATTATCAACAGCTTGTACGATAAATCGTAGTATAGATACACCATTGACCACTTCTTCTGTAACACTTTGTTTAAATGTTATATTAGATAAATTATGTCCATTCGATGATGAGATAGTTCCTGTTGTTGGCATACCGCCAGAATCATATACCGCTTTCCCTGCTTCTATATAAGATACTGAATCCTGCAATATATAGTCATGAGTATACGTAGTCTTTACCGTCGATAAGGTACTGCTCAAGACATAAAGAATGGTTGGCAATATGAGTAATACTAAGGTTACCGCCATAAGTGCATCACCATATAAAAATCCAGATTGTTCTGTTCGTAATCTATGTTTGTAGTTTGAATACGTTCTTATTTGTACACATGTCATAATCACAATGATTCCCACCGAATACGCCCTGTTTGTACAGAGATCCATATGCGATTTGTCGCACCGGTTTGTATGTCTTGTAAAATAAATTCGGTCCCATCATAAGGCAATCCATACGCAGAAAAATAAACGCGCTTCATCGTATGAGCACTTTCTATATGTTCAGGTAATTCTATCTCTACATGATGCTGCATAAGCCCTTCTTGAATAGAATAGGAATGTTTCTTTAAAATAAATTCACCTTGTGCCATCCGGTCGTCCCGGTGGCCTAACATAGCCCATAGTTGAACCTTCTTAATAGCTAATACGACTTCTTCAGTACTTCTATTCAACTCATGACGGGATGGTATGGTAACGATACTACTTAGGCCTATACCAATCAGGGATAGTAATATGGTAACAGCCACAAGCCACTCTACTAATATAGAGCCATTACAATAATGTGTTTTATTACCGACCAATATATCGCCTCCCATACATTAGCAAAATGCAAAGCACTCCATGCACCAATGCATAAGAAAGGGCCAAAAGGAATATACCGTCTACCTGTATTACGAATACTATATAAGCTGGCGAGATAGAGGACACTAGCTAAACAAGAAACGTAAATCATAACAAGAATCTGTATGTTTGTTAGCCATATGGATATAGCACTCATCCATTTAATATCGCCCCAACCAAGACCACCACGACTCAATATGCGTAATGCAATACTGATACTAGCAACGATCAAAACATGTACACAGGTGTCGATGACTGCATACTGTTCTACAACGCTATAAAGGATACCTATACAAGTAAGAGCGATAGCACCCTCATCGGGTAATATGAAATATAGCTTATCAATGGTAGCACCTATTACGAGAAATAGTGAAAAGAAGCTATAACATATAATTTCAAATAGTGTGTAATTCCTATACATCAATGGGATTACAATTGACAATATCCATATAACTAAACAGATATATTCCTTTCTCCCTTTCATTGCAAAATCCTTTATGTTTCAGGGGCCGTAACAACTACAGACTTGCCGGCATTACCAGCAACTTGTTCATAGGTAATAACGTATTCCTTGCCTTTTGTCGTTTTAACATGCTCCGTTAAGTAACCTTCTTGATATAATTTTTCTACTGTTGGTGGTGTATCTAAACTTTTATCAATCATGTAGAGTTGTGTCGCATTACGTATGATTTGCATATCTGCCACTTGTTTAGCATTCTTTGCCTTATCGGCAGCGGACATAAATTGAGGCATTGCAATAGCTGCCAAAATAGCAATAACAGCTACTACCACCATAAGTTCTACCAATGTGAATCCGCCTTGTTTAGTTCGTTGCATACGAAGCAAACTAATATATCTAAGAAACGATCGTTCTAATCGAGTTAATAGTTCTCTACAATACATAAGCATTTAAAAAAATCTCCTTTCATTGACCACCTAATGATGATATTGATGTAAATAATGGATACATGACGGATATAACGAGGATTGCAATGCCAACGCCCATAATGGTGAGTAGTACAGGTTCCATAAGGCGCTCCATTCTTGCTATATATTGTGTTAACAACGATTCATAATAGTGACTACAATGATTCAACATGGCTACCAATTCACCACTTTCTTCTCCAACAGCGACCATTTGCCATATAAATGGGTTCCCTACAGACGATGATTTCAAACTTTCACAAAAGGAATGCCCTTTACAAAGCATGTCATAAACATGATTACTACAGGATTCACCATAGAAATTTCGCCATATATGCTTTGTAATATCTATAGTATTGATAATTGAAATTCCCGAATCTAGCAATAATGACCAAACATGTAAAATATTCGTGTAATATAGAGATGTTAAAAATGTATTATGTTGAGCCAACTGCCATAACCATCTATCAAATCTATATCTAATTGCAGATTGTTTAAAAGCATATATGAGTATTCCAATAAAAACCGCATGCACACTAATATACAATAACGGATGTTCTCGAAGGGAAGTTCCTAATACAAATAAACCTTTTGTCATCCATGGTAATTCTATATGCATAGTTGCAAATACGCGGGTGAACGATGGAATAATAAATAGTATGGTAACCAAGAAAAATACATTCATAAGCACCAGTAAAAATAAAGGATATGAAATAGCACTTACTATCTTTTGTTGGTATTTTCGTTCTCGTTCATAATAAGAGGCTATATACTGTAAAGCTTCTCCAACATTCCCTGACATTTCACCACTTTCAAGTAATGCCAATGCTATAGGAGGAAATCCCTTTTCTCGAAGAGCCTCTGATAAAGGTTGGCCTCGTTGTATACCCTCGTATAAAGAGCGATATAACATCGTTTTTGAGCCATCTATTAAAAGTTCTAGCGAACGCCTAAGGGAAATACCGGATTGTAACAGTAATCCCAGTTGATATGCTGTGGTGCTCACTTGTTTATGATTCCAACGTACCGATTTACTAGAGGATCTAGCAATACTACAAATGACGTATCCTTCTAACTTGAGTTTAGTGCTAACCTCATCCTCAGAATCGGCCCATAATAAGCCTTGTATTCTTTTTTTGTCTGTTGTTATCGCTGTATATTCATAAGCATTCATGTAATCCCTCTATGATAATTGTTGTTCCAATAAAGCATGTAATTGGCGAACTGATCCATATTGCGTTTTTACATCACGCACTGCCATTTCTAATGTCTTCATGGGGGCCTGCGTTTCTTGAATTGAAACAATTTGAGGTTCCTTTCGATTTCTAATTAGATTTGCCACTGCATTCGTATTTAACAGAATATCCCGTATTGTTATAAACGAGGTTTCCCATCGTAACAAACGTTGACATATAACCGCACGCAATACTTGTGATACTTGACTGCGCACTTCATCTTGTTGTTCACCAGGAAATAAAGATATCATGCGTTGCACGGCCATAACTGCTCGTTGTGTATGCATGGTTGCCAGCACAAGATGACCTGTTTCCGCAGCATGTAATGCGGCCTCTAATGTATCTCGGTCTCTCAACTCTCCTACCATAATGACATCTGGATCCTCTCGTAAAGCATCACGTATCCCATGCGCCATCGAATCCACATCAATTCCGAGTTGGCGCTGATGAATGATTGACTGCAATGGTATGAACTCATATTCCACAGGATCTTCTAACGTTATTATGTGTTTATTCATAGTTTTATTTATATATTCTATGCAACAAGCTAAGGTATATGATTTGCCACTACCTGTAGGGCCTGTAACAAGGACTAACCCATCATGATATTCACAAATTTGTTTTAATACATCACTATCTTTAGATGTATCCAGTGATAAATTAGCATGACAGAGTAGTCTCAATGTTCCACAAATTCTATGATTAGCCCTATAAATATGAGCCCGAATTCGAATGCCATTGCTGGTGAAAGCATTATCGACAGAGTGCCATTCATCATGTGTGACGCCACATCGTTGTAATACATCTTGAATCATATCCACACTGCAAATACTTGAAATAGATTCCAACCCATTAGCAGCTCGAATATAAATCGGTGTTCCCACCTCTAAATGTATATCAGTAGCACTATGCTCTAAGGATAGTGAAATTACATCTTCTATTGTTATCATCGAGTCGGTTGTCACTACACAATCACAATAAGATGCCTGCACGATGTACCTCCTCTATGGTTGTAATGCCCGAATTAATAGCAGTCTGCGCCGAATCTTGCAATGAAACATATAGATATGTATCAACATGATCCCAATCAATATCGCTAGATGGTATCTCTACATATTCAAACAAACCTAATCGTCCTTGATAAGAATTTGTAGTGCTATTAATACGTCTTACAAGACGCTGAGATAGTGAGCCAATTAACGTAGCATGTAATAAATACGGTTCAACCCCCATATCAATAAGGCGTCCAATAACACCTAGTGCGGTATTCGTATGAACCGTGGTAATTACACGATGCCCGGTTAAAGCGGCTTTTACAGCTAACTGTGCCGTCTCATGGTCTCGTATTTCACCAATCATAATAGAATCAGGATCTTGACGTAATACAGTACGTAACCCTTTTGAAAAGGTAAATCCAATCTTTTCATTAATACCTATTTGAATGGCTCCATCAATTGTCGCCTCTACAGGATCCTCTAAACATATAAGTTTTGTTTCTTTTAGATTCAACATGCGTAACATGGCATATAAGGTAGCCGTTTTACCACTGCCCGTAGGTCCACAAATGGTAATAAGCCCATAAGGACGTTTTAGTAATGCTATAATCTTCTCTTGTAGATTGGCTGACATACCCAGTTCTAATAGATTTTTGTGCACGCCTTCATTTCCCATTAGACGACACACGATGGCCTCACCATATAAACTAGGCAAACTAGATACACGCATGGTTACAGCATACGATTTAGCTGTCCATTCCCACCGTCCATCTTGAGGCAATCTCTTTTCACTAATATCCATGCCACTGAATACCTTGATGCGGTTCACAATCATGTCCGCATCAGTAGCATCGATAAACATATAATCCGTTAACAGTCCATCAATTCTCAATCGCACTTGTACGCCATCTGGAATAGGATCAAAATGTATATCACTAGCACCAACCGTAATGGCATACGTAATGATTGAATCTAATGCAACATCTACATACAATGCCACCCCCTCCTTCATACCTTGCGGTGTGTTTATACATCACCTCTGCTCATTGCACTATGTAATTCTTTATAATAAGAAAAACTCCTCTTTATTTCTTAAAAATCCACAATGCGTGTACATGTACGCTAAAAAACAACAAAAAAAGAGACTCTCTTGAGTTTTTACTACTCAAAAGAGTCTCTTATCTAGTATTTTATTCTAAAACAAAATGTATATTTTATTTTTTCAAATTATAGAATACTGCATCGCCTTTATATTGTGCTGTTTCGTATAACATTTCTTCGATGCGAAGCAATTGATTATATTTAGCAACACGTTCAGAACGTGCAGGCGCACCTGTTTTAATTTGGCCCGCATTAACAGCAACTGCAATATCTGCAATAAATGTATCTTCTGTTTCACCGGAACGGTGAGATACTACGCATGTATAGCCAGCGCGTTTTGCAGTTTCCATAGCATCAAAAGCTTCAGTTAATGTGCCAATTTGATTTACTTTTACAAGAATGGAATTAGCTACACCAAGGTCGATACCCTTTTCAAGACGTTTTGTATTAGTAACGAATAAATCATCACCTACGAGTTGAACGCGCTTACCAAGACGTTCTGTTAATACTTTCCAGCCATCCCAATCTTCTTCTGCAAGGCCATCTTCGATAGATACGATAGGATATTTATCGACTAAGTATTCATAGAAGTCAACCATTTCGCTAGCACTCAATATTTTACCTTCGCCTTCTAGATGATATTTACCATCTTTATAGATTTCACTGGAAGCCACATCGAGAGCTAATTTGAAATCTGTACCAAGTTCATAACCGGCACGTTTAATAGCTTCGCAAATTACTTCTAACGCCTCTTCATTGGAAGCCAAGTTTGGTGCAAAACCACCTTCATCACCTACAGCAGTGCTAAGACCTTTATCGTGAAGCACGGATTTCAATGTGTGATATACTTCTGCGCAACTACGCAATGCATCGCTAAATGTTTTTGCACCCACTGGCATAATCATAAACTCTTGAAGGTCTACGTTATTATCAGCATGAGCACCACCATTTAGAATGTTCATCATTGGTACAGGAAGTTCTTTAGCATTAAAACCACCTAGATATAAGAACAAAGGCAAATCTAAAGATTCAGCAGCAGCTCGTGCCACAGCCATAGATACACCTAGAATTGCATTAGCACCCAAGTTAGCTTTGTTATCTGTGCCATCAAGTTTAAGCATCAAATTATCAATTGCCACTTGTTCAGTCGCATCATAGCCGATAATAGCAGGACCAATTTTAGCGTTTACATTGTCTACAGCTTGTAAAACACCTTTGCCACCATAGCGTTTTTTATCGCCATCGCGAAGTTCTACTGCTTCAAACATCCCTGTAGATGCACCAGAAGGAACTGCAGCTGTTGCAATTGTACCATCTTCCAAACATACTTCTACTTCTACTGTAGGATTGCCACGAGAATCCAAAATTTCACGAGCTACGACTTGTTCAATTACTGCCATAATACTACCTCTTATTTATATACTACATTAATCTATTAACAAACTTTCACCGGTCATATCACTTGGCTTATCAATATGAGCCAACGCCAACATAGTCGGTGCAATATCACATAATTTACCTGATTTAAGTTGCTTATGTATATCCTGAGCTCCCACTAAAATCAATGGCACAACATTCGTTGTATGGGCTGTATGAGGTTTTCCAGTCTTATGATTGACCATTTGCTCTGCATTGCCATGATCGGCAGTGACTAAAAGCTGTCCTCCAACCTCTAATATAGCCTTCGCAATACGTTCTAATCCTGCATCTACAGTTTGAATTGCTTTCACTGCAGCTTTAAAATCTCCTGTATGCCCTACCATATCTGGGTTTGCATAATTTAGGATAATCATATCGTATTGACTACTATGAATAGCATCAACTACCTTATCTGTCACCTCAGGAGCACTCATTTCAGGTTGTAAATCGTAGGTTGCAACGGCTGGAGATGGCACAAGAATACGGTCTTCACCTTCAAATGGAACCTCATTACCACCATTAAAGAAATATGTTACATGAGCGTATTTCTCTGTTTCAGCTATGCGTAATTGACGATAGCCCCCATCAGCAAGGACCTCACCTAATGTATGATGTAACGTATCCTTTTCATAGACGATATGAACAGGCAATCCATCTTCATATTTGGTCATTGTCGCCATAAAGATAGATATAGGTTCTCGTTTAAAACCTTCAAAATCTGGTACAGTTAAAGCCTTCGTCAATTCACGAGCTCTATCAGGTCTAAAGTTACAGAATATAACGGCATCTCCATCAGAAATCGTCCCGTTTGGATCGATAACTGTAGGCACTACAAATTCATCATTCACACCATCAGTATAGGATTGTGTAACGGCGTCACACGCAGAATTAGCCTTATTACCAACACCATTGACAATAGCATTATAGGCTAATTCCTCACGGTCCCACCGATTATCACGATCCATCCCATAGTAACGGCCACTTACAGTCGCGATTTTCCCACAATTTATATCGGACATAAAAGATTCTAAGTCCTTAAGATAGGTTAATGCTGATTGTGGTGGCACATCGCGTCCATCGAGAAGCGCATGCACATATACCTCTTTAATGCCTTCATGTTTAGCACCGGCAATTACGGCCTTAATATGCTCTAACGAACAATGTACATTGCCATCAGATACAAGGCCAATAATTTGTAATTTACCATGCTTAGCATGCTTATATAACTCTTGCATTACAGGCTTTTGAAAAAAATCGCCGCTCTCTACATCCTTTGTAATACGCGTTAAGTCTTGATATACAATACGGCCTGAACCAAGGTTGAGATGTCCAACTTCTGAATTACCCATTTGCCCTTCTGGCAAACCGACTGCAAGACCTGAAGCTTGTAATGTTGTATGAGGATACGTATCCCACAAATAATTAAAATAACTTGGTTTTGCTTGTACTACGGCATTCGTCGTATCTGTTTGGTCCCCCATACCAAAGCCATCTAGGATGACTAGCATTACGGGTGCCTGTAATTTCGCCATATTTATACCTCTAGTATGTTATTTACTTACTTCTTGAGCCGCCATGATGATTTCATTGAATTCATCCACGATCAACGAAGCGCCTCCAACGAGGGCTCCGTCAATATTAGGCTCACTTAAAATTTCACGCGCATTATTAGCCTTTACACTACCACCATATTGAATTCGAACTGATTCAGCTACAGCAGATGTATATAGCTCCGCTATATAATCACGTATGGATTTACATACTTCCTCTGCTTGATCAGCCGTTGCAGTCTTGCCCGTACCAATAGCCCAAATCGGTTCATAAGCGATAATTAATTGTTCCACTTGATCCGATGGGATATCTTGTAATGCACATTGTAATTGTCCGTGAATGAAAGAAATCGTTTCATTTGCCTCTCTCTGAGCAAGGCTTTCACCAACACAGACAATAGGTTGCAAATTATGATGAAATGCACTCTTAATCTTTTCATTTACCATAGCATCTGTTTCACCATAGTACTCACGGCGTTCGGAATGACCAATGATGACATAAGAAACGCCAAGCTCTGTTAGCATAAGAGGCGAAACCTCACCAGTAAATGCACCGGCATCATGATAATCCATATTTTGAGCCCCTACGCCAACCTGTGTATCTCGTGTTAAGGACACAGCTCTCTCAAGCGCAGTAAAGGGCGGACATACAACTACGTCACAGTCCAAATCTTTATCACCTAGAAAACTGGTAAATGCTTCAATCAAGATAGAACCGGATGCAATAGTTCCATTCATCTTCCAGTTTCCTGCAATAATTTGTTTTCTCATTTTAGGCCTCTGTTAAAGCAGCAATACCTGGCAAAACCTTACCTTCCAATAATTCAAGGGATGCACCGCCACCAGTCGAAATATGGCTAATTTTATCTGCTAAGCCGCTTTTTTCAATAGCAGCTACAGAATCACCACCACCAACGATAGTCATAGCATTAGATTCTGCAACGGCTTTAGCTACTGCATTCGTACCAGCTGCAAATTTATCCATTTCAAATACGCCCATTGGACCATTCCAAATGATAGTTTTCATATTAGCCAATGCTTCTGTATATAGTTCACGTGTTTTAGGACCGATATCCAAAATCATCCAGCCATCTTCGATGTTATCGACATCCACGATTTTTGTGTTCGCATCATTACTGAAAGCATCTGCTACTACAGCATCGATAGGTGTCAATAATCTAGCACCTGCAACGCGTGCTTCCATAACTAAATCTGTAGCGATAGCATCTTGACCATCTTCATATAAGGAACTACCGATGTTACATCCTTGAGCCTTAATGAAAGCATTCGCCATACCGCCACCGATAATCATAACATCTACCTTAGGTAATAGATTGGAAATAACAGAAATTTTATCTGTTACCTTAGCACCACCGATAATGGCTGCCATCGGTGTTTTTGGATGTACTACAGCTGCACTTAGTGCATCAATTTCTTTTTTAAGCAAGAAACCTGCACCCATAGGGATGTAATCAGCAATGCCAACTACAGATGCTGCATTACGGTGAGATACACCAAATGCATCGTTGATAGCTATATCAGCAAGAGATGCTAATTGTTTAGCAAACTCAGGGTCATTTTTAGTTTCTTCATTGTGGTAACGCAAGTTTTCAAGCATCAATACATCGCCAGGTTGTAATGCTTCAACAGCAGCCTCAACCTTAGGACCAACGCAATCATCTACAAAGGCAACTGGTTTATTGATAAGCTCAGATAAACGTTTAGCACAAGGTGCCAATGTCATATCCGGTTTACGTTCACCCTTTGGACGACCAAAGTGAGATGCAAGAATGACCTTTGCATTATGGTCGATTAAATATTTGATTGTTTCTAGTGCACCACGGATACGAGTGTCATCAGTGATAACACCATCCTTCATAGGCACATTGAAATCCACACGTACAAAGACGCGTTTATTATCTACATTCATATCTAAAATGGTTAATTTCATCCTAGAATTTCCTCCCATTATAGACCTTTACTAGCTACGAAAGCTGCCATATCGATAAGGCGTTCAGAATAGCCCCATTCATTATCGTACCAAGAAACAACTTTCACCATGTTACCATCCATAACCATTGTCAAATCAGCATCAACAATAGAGCTACGAGGATCAGAGCTGAAATCACAGGATACCAATGGCACATCAGATACACCAAGAATACCTTTTAATTCGCCAGCAGCTGCTTTGCGGAATGCTTCGTTGATTTCTTCTTTAGTAGCAGGTTTTTCAAGTTCGCAAACAAGATCTGTAGCAGATACGTCTGGAGTAGGAACACGCAATGCAAAACCGTCTAATTTACCTTTTAATTGAGGCAATACTTTAGCAACGGCCTTTGCTGCACCAGTTGTTGTAGGAATAATGGACATAGCTGCTGCACGAGCACGGCGTGGATCTTTATGACGTGCATCAAGAATTTTTTGGTCATTTGTATAAGAATGAATTGTAGTCATCATACCGCGTTTAATGCCGAATTCATCGCACAATACTTTAGCGAATGGAGCTAAGCAGTTTGTTGTGCAAGATGCATTAGAAATGATATGGTGTTTTGCAGGATCGTACATATCTTGGTTAACGCCCATAACCATTGTTAAGTCTTCATTTTTACCAGGTGCAGAAATCAATACTTTTTTTACAGTAGGTTGATTCAAATGAACCTTTGCTTCCTCTGCATCACGATATTTACCAGTACATTCCATAAC
>JAIITD010000172.1 GCA_022737715.1 Veillonella sp. | reverse complement strand
GAAATCGAATCAAACCATAACCGCTATCGCTGGACTGTCGAAGAGTGCAGGGCCATCAAGGCGGAGTATCAACAGAAACTTAAAAAACTGCGAAACAGCAGAAGTGAGGTTGCATGAATATCTACGAAAGAATTGATGGCAGCAAATACCGAAATATTTGGGTAGTTGGCGATCTGCACGGATGCTACACGAACCTGATGAAAAAACTGGAGACGATAGGATTCGACACCAAAAAAGACCTGCTTATCTCGGTGGGCGATTTGGTTGATCGCGGTACAGAGAACGTAGAATGCCTGGAATTAATCACATTCCCCTGGTTCAGAGCTGTACGTGGAAACCATGAGCAAATGATGATTGATGGCTTATCAGAGCGTGGAAACGTCAATCACTGGCTGCTTAATGGCGGTGGCTGGTTCTTTAATCTCGATTACGACAAAGAAATTCTGGCTAAAGCTCTTGCCCATAAAGCAGATGAACTTCCGTTAATCATCGAACTGGTGAGTAAAGGAAAAAAATATGTCATCTGCCACGCCGATTATCCTTGTGATAAATACGAGTTTGGAAAGCCAGTTGATCATCAGCAGGTAATCTGGAACCGCGAACGAATCAGCAACTCACAAGACGGGATCGTGAAAGAAATCAAAGGCGCGGACACGTTCATCTTTGGTCATACGCCAGCAGTGAAACCACTCAAATTTGCCAACCAGATGTATATCGATACTGGCGCAGTGTTCTGCGGAAACCTCACATTGATTCAGGTACAGGGAGAAGGCGCATGAGACTCGAAAGCGTAGCTAAATTTCATTCGCCAAAAAGCCCGATGATGAGCGACTCACCACGGGCTACGGCTTCTGACTCTCTTTCTGGTACTGATGTGATGGCTGCTATGGGGATGGCGCAATCACAAGCCGGATTCGGAATGGCTGCATTCTGCGGTAAGCATGAACTCAGCCAGAACGACAAACAAAAGGCTATCAACTATCTGATGCAATTTGCACACAAGGTATCGGGGAAATACCGTGGTGTGGCAAAGCTCGAAGGAAATACTAAGGCAAAGGTACTGCAAGTGCTCGCAACATTCGCTTATGCGGATTATTGCCGTAGTGCCGCTACGCCGGGCGCAAGATGCAGAGATTGCCACGGTACAGGCCGTGCGGTTGATATAGCCAAAACAGAGCAGTGGGGGATAGTTGCTGAGAAAGAGTGCGGAAGATGTAAAGGCGTCGGTTATTCAAGAATGCCAGCAAGCGCCGCATATCGCGCTGTGACGATGCTAATCCCAAACCTTACCCAACCCACCTGGTCACGCACTGTTAAGCCGCTGTATGACGCTCTGGTTGTGCAATGCCACAAGGAAGAGTCAATCGCAGACAACATTTTGAATGCGATCACACGTTAGCGCCATGATTGCCACGGATGGCAACATATTAACGGCATAATATTGACTTTTTGAATAACTTTGGGGAAACTTGACACCAATAATGGGCGTTTTTTACATGTCATTGATGAGTCTCAATAACCTGCCGCCGAGTAGTTTTTATGCTCTGAATTGTATTTGTGTAGTAAACATGCTGACTGCAATGTAATAGAGTTTTTTTAGCCTGTAACCTCTTGACGGCATTGAATTGCTTTTGTTATGAGTTGTAAGCCAATGTTATCATCTTGTATTGGGGTGGTTATGAAGGATGGTGCGCTGCTCAGGAGTTCTTCACTTTTTATTGCCTACATGGGATGCCTTGGATGGGGGAGTGCTTATTTCTATGGATGGGGTACTTCTTTTTACTACGGCTTCCCATGGTGGATTGTAGGTGCAGGTGTTGATGATGTTGCCAGAAGTTTATTTTTTGCAGTTATCGTCATTGCTATATTTCTTATCGGTTGGGGTATTGGTGTTGTATTCTTTTTCGCAGTGAAAAGAAAACATTCTATGCAAGAGCTAAATGTATTTCGCCTTTATTTTGCTGTGGAATTATTGTTTGTGCCGGCAATTATTGAGTTTTCTATATTGAGACAGAAGATTCAGGTACCTCTTTTGCTACTGTCAGCAGCGATTGCGCTGGCGGTTACAATTTCGATAAGATCTTATGGGCGATTTTTATCGGTATCATGCTTCTATGATAAGCCATTTATAAAAAAACATTTTTTTGAGATTGTGATGATTGCTTTTGTGGCATATTTTTGGCTTTTTTCATTTCTGACAGGATATTACAAACCACAGTTTAAGAAAGAATATGAAATGATTAATTATAATGATGGTTGGTATTATGTTCTTGCTCGTTATGATAATTGTCTGGTTTTGTCTACTTCTTTCAATGCAGGTAGTAAAAGGTTTGTCATTTATCAATCAGCACAAGATAAGAATCTTCAGGTTGATATTGTAAGGACCAGAATTTAATTGGCTGCATAAATAATATTTTAAGTTGCAAGTTGGCTATTCGTAGGAATAGAACCTTAGGCATGCTGAATGCGTTTTCTGAACATTGTTTTATAAACTGTGTCTGCTTGCTGTTGTGATCCTGCTTTTAGTGATGGTGATGATGGATTTCACCAGCAGGATAATGTTGGTACTGACTGATGGCGCTCTGGTCTGTGGCATTGTGGTATTGCTGTGGCCGATGATGAAAGAACAGAATGAATAATTCTTGACTTTTTTGTTTACTGTTTATTAAAAAATCAACCGCATGGTGAATCCTCCTTGGAGGGGCTAAATGATCGAGTTTTAAGGGCACGTAGCGAGTTCTGTTTGATCATTGCAGAACTTAGCGGGAGGCGCCATGCGTACATCACTAGTGTTATTCCTTTTATCATTTTCCTTGTGAGTTCTGGCTGCGCATTGCGCAGCCTTTTTTTTATGACCTGCCACTGGCAGATGGTCATCCTGTGATTTGATTCCGCTTCCGGCTTTTTAACTCTGTTCCTCTACACGGGAGAAATTCGATGTCGATTAAACATTACGATGTTGTCAGGGCGGCGTCGCCGTCAGACCTTGCGGAAAAGCTGACACACAAACTGAAAGAGGGCTGGCAGCCATACGGCGGACCGGTTGCCATTACG
>JAIITD010000171.1 GCA_022737715.1 Veillonella sp. | reverse complement strand
TCAGTAGCTCAGTTGGATAGAGCAACGGCCTTCTAAGCCGTGGGTCGGGGGTTCGAATCCCTCCTGGATCACCAAAGAAATAAGCGGATAGCTCGTAATGAGCTATCCGCTTTTGCATTGCTATTTTAAATTAGAACAGGCCTGTTCTAATTTGTAGAACCCTATATATGTGCCTTATTAGGAATAGAACAGGCGTGTTCTAATTTTCAGGACCCTATATATGTGCTTTATTAGGAATAGAACAGGTGTGTTCTAATTTGTGGGACCCTATGTATGTGTCTTGTTAGGAATAGAACAGGTGTGTTCTAATTTTCAGGCCCCCATGCATGTGCCTTGTTAGGAATAGAACAGGCGTGTACTAATTTGTAGGACCCTATGTATGTGCCTTATTAGAAATAGAACAGGCCTGTTCTATTTCTCAGAACCCTATATATAGGTGGCCTATTAGAAATACTACACGCCTGTTCTAATTTATAGAGCCCTATGTATCCCTGCCGAATTACAAATTCGTATCAATCTCTACGGTATTCTCTCGCAACCATTGTGCCAGTTCTGTATTTGTCATATTGCCTGCGGCGATATCGATAATCAGATTTTCTACGTCTTGTTGTGTAGCAGTAATGTCGAATCCATTGATAATTAGATACACATACATGCTATGCAGTGCAGTTCGTTTGTTTCCGTCCGTGAAAGGATGATTGTTGGCGATGCCATAGCATAATTGTGCCGCTTTATCGTAGATGGATGGGTATAGATCGTTTCCCATAAAGGTTTGAAAGGGCGTATTGACGGCTGACGCTAATAGGTTTTCATCGCGTACGCCTGATGAAAGGACGAATGCATTTTCTAATTGAGTATGGAGGTCGTAGATATCTTGTACGGTAAATTGAATCTTATGTATACTCATTTGTTCTCCAATGCTTTGTAAAGTTCATAATTCCGTTTTATTACTTGCTGAGAAATGTCTCTAATACGCTTGGCTAGTTCTTTATTATTAGCGCTTGTCATGATAGAGGTATCGTGGAGTGCGGTAGAATCGGTATGCGGTGAAGGATTTTGTGCCATAGTTTGACCTCCTTTGATATATTTTTGCTTTGACTTTCGCTGATATATTTTGTCTTTGACTTCCATTGATATATTTTGACCTTTAGTTCTATTATATAGGTAATAAATCAATATAAACAATAGAATTTCTAATAAAACAATCAAAAATCTAAAATAGGAAAGCTCTTGTAAATCCAGTATTTATCTGCGCTTTCACCATTATAATTATATTTGTCAAAATAAAAGTCAAAAAAAGTCAAAAAATATTTACTTTGACCTATTGACTTTTTGACTTAATGAGTTTATTATAATGACATAAGGTTAAAGAAACCTAGAAATAAAGCAAGAAATTAAACAGACTTAAAAGGTCAAATAGATATACTTGTAGTAAAAAAGTGAGGTAATTTATATGAACAACAACTTCAATAACTTTGGCAGCGATTTTGGTAGCATGAATGATTTGTTCAATCAATTGATGGGTAATATGGGTGGTTATTCCACAGAAAACCGTCGTTATAAAATAAATGGTCGTGAAGTAACTCCTGAAGAGTTTGCTTATTATCGTCAAACAGGTCATTTGCCTACTAACGAAGAAATCCAAGCAGCACAAGCTGCAGCTCAACAAGGTCAAATGAAAAAGGATGGTATCCTTGCTCGTTTAGGTACAAACTTAACAGACGAAGCTCGTAATGGTAAGCTTGATCCCGTTATTGGTCGTAACAAAGAAATTCAAGAAACTGCTGAAATCTTAGCACGTCGTACAAAAAACAATCCAGTTCTAGTCGGCGATGCTGGTGTTGGTAAAACAGCTGTTGTAGAAGGCTTGGCGCAAGCAATCGTAAACGGCGATGTTCCAGCAGCGATTAAAAATAAAGAAATCATTTCCATCGATATTTCCGGTTTGGAAGCTGGTACTCAATATCGTGGTTCCTTCGAAGAAAATATCCAAAACCTTATCAAAGAAGTTAAGGCCGCAGGTAATATCATCTTGTTCTTCGACGAAATCCACCAAATCTTGGGCGCTGGTTCCACAGGTGATGGTCAAGGCTCCAAAGGCTTGGCAGATATCTTGAAACCTGCTTTGTCCCGCGGTGAATTAACGGTTATCGGTGCTACTACACAAGATGAATACCGCAACACAATCATGAAAAACGCAGCCCTTGCTCGTCGTTTCAATGAAGTAAAGGTAAACGCACCATCTGCAGAAGATACTTTCAAAATTCTACAAGGCATTCGTCCATTGTACGAAGCGCATCATAACATCGAATTGCCAGATGCCGTTTTGAAAGCCGCTGTAGATTATTCCGTACAATACATTCCTCAACGTAGCTTGCCAGACAAAGCCATCGACTTGATCGATGTAACAGCAGCTCACTTGGCTTCCCAACATCCTGTAACTGATATCAAAACATTGGAAGCAGACATTGCTGAAGCTAAAGCTAAACAAGAAGAGTTTGCTCAAAAAGAAGATTACGAATCCGCTATTAACGAAAAAATGCGTATTCAAAAATTACAAGAAGAAATCGACAAGCACACTGATAACCAAAAGGTTGTGGCTAAGGTTAACGATGTAGCCGAAGCGGTAGAACGTATGACTGGTATCCCTGTTTCTCAAATGGGTGCATCCGATATCGAACGCTTGAAAGACATGAAATCTCGTTTACAAGCTCATGTAATCGGCCAAGATAAAGCGGTAGAAGCTGTATCTAAAGCAATCCGTCGTAACCGTGCAGGCTTTGACGAAGGTAACCGTCCAATCGGTAGCTTCTTATTCGTAGGTCCTACAGGTGTTGGTAAAACAGAATTGGCTAAACAATTAGCACTCGATATGTTTGGTAACAAAGATGCTATCATCCGCTTGGATATGTCCGAATACAGCGACCGCACAGCAGTTTCTAAATTAATTGGTGCTACAGCTGGTTACGTTGGTTACGAAGATAACTCCAACACATTGACTGAACGCGTTCGTCGTAATCCTTACTCCATCGTATTGTTCGACGAAATCGAAAAAGCAGA
>JAIITD010000170.1 GCA_022737715.1 Veillonella sp. | reverse complement strand
AAAGAAACGATGGAAAGCTTTGACTATATTTTAGAACCTATATATGGCCATGGTGAATACAATCATTTATCTGTGCGTAGTGCCGTTTCAATCATCTTGGATCGATTACGGGGCGAAGCATGGTGGAATAAATAGGAGGCGTCTATGTCAGGACATTCAAAATGGGCAAATATTAAACATAAAAAAGGTAAAACCGATGCATTGAAGGCTAAATTGGCTACGAAAATCGGTCGTGAAATTACCGTAGCAGCACGTATGGGTGGTGCAGACCCAACAGGTAATATGCGTTTGAAATTGGCTTTACAAAAAGCTCGTGAAAACAACATTCCTAAGGATAATATTCAACGTGCTATCGACAAGGGCGTTGGCGCTACGGATATGAACGCATACGAAGAAATCGTATATGAAGGTTACGGCCCTGCAGGCGTTGCCGTTACTGTAGAGGTTATGACGGATAATCGTAACCGCGCGGCTGCTGATGTGCGTCATGCTTTCTCTAAACAAGGTGGTAACCTTGGTGAAAGCGGTTGTGTAGGCTGGATGTTTAAATCTAAAGGCGTATTCGTTATCGATAAAGAAGGTCACGATGAAGATGAATTGACATTGTTGGCTCTTGATGCGGGTGCTGAAGACCTCAAAGCAGAAGATGATGTATTTGAAATCTATACAACACCAGAAGATTTCGATGCGGTAGAACAAGCATTGGCTGATGCGGGCATCGAAACTGAAGTGGCGAAGATTACCATGATTCCAGATACAACTATCGAATTATCTGGTGACGACGCTGTAAAAATGCAAAAAATGCTCGATGTTTTGGATGATCTTGATGACGTACAAAACGTATATCACAATGGTATTTTGCCAGACGACGAAGAAGAATAATAGAAATAGGGAGTGCTCTAGGAGCACTCCTCATTTTTTGCCTTTATCTGCTTTCTCCCTGTAAAAAGGTAATAAAAAATATCGCGATTTCATGAATTTCGATGTTCTAATATGCTATAATAAAATAGATTATGAGTGTTACGAGGTAAGCATTGGCTTATCTCATTTTTAGACTGAGGGGGATGGAGTGCGGATTATAGGAATCGACCCAGGTACGGCAATTTGTGGCTATGGCATTATTGACGTACAGGGAAGCAAGCTAACGCCAGTAGCCTATGGGGCTATTACGACCCCTAAGGAATTGACGGATGCACAGCGTTTAGAAATCTTATTTAATGATTTAAGTGATATTTTAGAGGAATATAAGCCGGATAAATTTGGTGTAGAGGAACTCTTTTTTAATCGTAATGTAACTACGGCAATTAAGGTAGGCCAAGCTCGTGGGGTTATATTGCTGGCCGCTGAGCAACAGCGCATACCTATATATGAATATACGCCATTACAAATTAAACAGGCTGTTACCGGTTATGGTAAGGCCGATAAAAATCAGGTTATTTATATGACCATGAATATTTTGGGGATTCGTGAGAAAATTAAGCCAGATGATACGGCGGATGCATTAGCCGTCGCCATTTGTACGGCGCATAGTTCTCACCAAGATAGATTGATGAGGTTAGTTAAATGATTGGGTATGTACGAGGCATTGTAACACATCTATTCAAGGAATCTTGTTATGTAGATGTACATGGTGTAGGGTACCGTGTGTATGTGCCAACCACTACACGACAACAATTAATAGAGGGGCAAGAGGTCACATTATTTACCTATCTCAATGTCCGAGAAGATGCGATGCAACTATATGGATTTTGGACAGAGGATGAGTATGAACTATTTATTTTGCTCATTTCTGTTTCTGGCATTGGGCCAAAGGTAGGCTTAGGCATATTGTCTGGCATGACGCCAGAGGCTTTCAAACTGGCTGTCATTAATGGACAGGTACAACAATTAACAAAATTACCGGGCATAGGGAAAAAATCGGCAGAGCGTCTTGTCCTAGAATTAAAGGATAAGTTAGCAAAGATGACACAGATTAGTGTGGAAACGCCTGCAGCCATCCAACCTATTGGTGTTACTCATAGCGGACCGAGTGGAGAAGCGATTGAGGCACTGGTATCATTAGGATATGCCCCAAAAGATGTGGAAGCACTAGTTGAATCCTTAAACGATGGTACAAAAGATGTATCTGCATTGATTAAAGCTTGTTTAGTTGAACTTGGGAAAGGACGTTAGCCATGAACGAAGAAGTACGCCTTGTAGGCGGCGGTGATCGGGAAGAGGACATGTGGCAATACAGCCTACGACCTAAGTATTTTAACGAATATATCGGCCAGCGAGAGGCTAAAGATAACTTGAATATTTATATTCAAGCTACCAAACAGCGTGGCGAAGCATTAGATCATGTTCTCTTATATGGTCCGCCTGGGCTAGGGAAAACTACCTTGGCGGGTATCATTGCTAATGAGCTAGGTGTTAATTTTCGTATAACATCAGGTCCTGCGATAGAAAAGGCCGGTGATTTAGCTGCTATTTTGACGAATCTTGATGAACATGATGTTTTGTTTATCGATGAGATTCATCGACTTTCACGAAGTGTAGAAGAGGTATTGTACTCTGCTATGGAGGACTATGCCTTAGATATCATTATCGGCAAGGGGCCAAGTGCGCGTTCCGTCCGCATTGATTTACCAAAGTTTACGTTGGTTGGTGCGACGACACGAGCTGGGGCATTGGCTGCGCCATTGCGTGATCGATTCGGTATCGTAAGTCGATTGGAATATTACAAACAAGAAGAATTAGAATTTATCGTAACTCGTGCAGCGGATATCTTAAATATCGGCATTGAGCAAGCTGGTGCTAGTGAGATTGCTCGGCGCTCGAGAGGAACACCGCGTATTGCGAATCGATTGTTAAAACGCGTTCGCGATTTTGCACAAGTTGTGGGGAATGGTGTTATCACTGCAGATATTGCAGATGAGGCATTGAAACGTTTACATGTGGATAAGATGGGACTTGACCGCATTGATAGACGAGTGTTGAAGTGTATTATTGAGAATTATGATGGTGGTCCTGTGGGGATAGAAACAATAGCGGCTGCCGTCAGTGAAGAGAGAGATACCAT
>JAIITD010000169.1 GCA_022737715.1 Veillonella sp. | reverse complement strand
GAACCTACATCAGCCCTTGATGCGGTGAACCAAAAACTAGTGCTAGACCTCTTACAAAAACTACATAAGGAACAACCCTTCGGCTACGTATTCGTCAGCCATGACATCGGACTCTTACAAGCCGTAACAGACCGAATCATCGTTATGAAAGATGGGCAAATCGTAGAAACCATCGAATCAAAACGACTCAAAGAAGCGGTACACCCATATACAAAAGCACTTGTGGAAGCGAGTGAGTAAACGAAAGCCCCTGTTTTAATAGGGGCTTTTTGTTTACCAAAAAGTGGCTATCAACAATGTGTTGGTAGCCACTTAATAGATATTATATAGAATTATTCGATTTTCGCTTTCAAATCGATAATATTTTTAGCTGCCACACAGCCAGGGCAGTCACAGAATTCTGCACCTTGTGCTTTGATGTCTTTAGCGTGTTGCAATAGATTAGCAGCACCTTCTTTACCGAGAATTTGTGTAGCGAGTTCAGAACCTGCAAAGCCGATTGTTTCGTCGATGAGCGCAATGTTTTGTTCTGCTACAGATACGAGTTGTTTTGTAAGTTCATTTTGTTTAGGTGTGCCTTCTGCATTGATCCAAGATTGAGCAAATTCCTTTACTGTAGGATTGCTTGTCGGTGCGTCTAATAAAGCTTGTACGAGTTGTGTTAATTGTGTATGTGTCATGATAATCTCCTTTATATAACTACTAACCATAGAGTTGAAATGATGCTGTATTTACTATCGTATGAGCATTTGTTCCTTTTGTTGAGTTCATTATAGCACCTACAATAATTTTGAATAGTAGAATGATTTGCGATAGATACTATCAAATTGGATAGATTTGTGATATTTATAGAAAAATTATTTTGATAAAAGTGTAATATCAAATGAATTTATTTAATTCATTCTTCCAATTTTTAGGTAACTTCATTTTACGAGTGACTTCAGAAAAGAGGCTTGAAGGCAATTCAGTTTCTAGGTTATTTAACTCATCGAATAATCGCCGGAGTAATTGTTTATAGTCTCTCTTGGTTAGGAATAGACGTAGTAACAAGATAATGTCAAAAATACCGCCTTGGAATGCTGGTGTTGTGATTCCTATATAAAAGAAGCTTGTTTGAATGGGTTTACCATTCTTATTTTTAGCATAGTAGTCATAGAGTCGATCTTCATGTGCACAAACATTGCGGAATGCTTTTATACAGTTAATTGCACTCATAAAATCTTTTAAATAATTTTGAAGAGTGATTTTAGTTGCTGCTACATTACAGTTATTTTTGAATTCATAGAGTACTGATTTTAAAATTTCGATTTGGGTGGGCTCTTTTAGATTATAAAAAAGATTACATGTTTGTCCTAGAGTTAACTTAGTTATTAGCACCCATAGGGGAAGTTCTTAGTGTTCATTGAAGTAGTGGTAAAATGGTCCTGACTTAGTGACGGAGTCAGTATTCTGCTTAGTTACCGATGACAGTGCTGCGATTAGTGAAGTTGTTTGCTGATGGTTAGTATCTCTATAATTATTAATATTGAAATAGCTAAAAGCTTCTTTTGGATGTTCTGAGGAGAATTGATAGGCAATTTTTGATTTTATGGAATTTTCTGTCATAAGAATATATGCTTGTACCCATTAATTAATTGGTAGTAGTTTTCTCTAATCAATATCGCCTGGGCCTTGCTGCCATTAGAAATCTCAATGTTACGATTACGGAGCATCTTTAGCTGTTGATTATGTGTTTGAAATGGTTTTGCCATAGAGTTTCTCTCCCAATAAAAAAGAGGCGAAGTAATCCGCAGATTGCTTCGCCTCCGTAATGTTCCCTCAGGTTCATTACTAACTCTTTGTATAGTTACTATAACAAATATTGCAATCTGTTGTCAATGTATGTTGTAATCCCTAATTAAAGTGCTAATATCTTATTTGTATTACACTACAAACATATGTACTTTCCTAGAAAAAAGGATTGACCTAGTGGTATTTTTACGAACTTTAATGGTAAAATTTAAATGTTAAGTAAACTATTTTTATTTTTTATGATTAACGAGATTATTGAAGAGTTTAATAATCTCTACGGTACTATAGTATTGTAAGGGAAAGGTTATGAAAAAGGTTGTATGTACTCTAGCCGTATTAGCTTTCATAGGTTCTATCAATAGTGTCTACGCAGATGACATGATGCGGTTTCGTCTTAATGGCAATTCTATTTATGATCAGCCTTACGGTGACCGAAATGAGTTTCCATGTCATGATGGACTTGGCAGTTGTTCTATAACTGATATGGATTATGGAAGTACTCGCAAAGGTCAATCACTAGAGGTGTTTGATACTATATATGAGGCTAAGCAACATTTAAACTTTAAACCGCAGTTGCCTGGTGGAGTAGAGGGACTCCGCTCTGTACATGTATCTATTGTGAATCATGATGTACTACAAGTGGTGTATGCCTATCATGAGCTTTTAAAAGGGAAATACTTTGACCGTGTAGATGATATGCCAAAGTATATTAAATATCGCGTATCTACTTTATCTGGTAATATTGCAGGTGACTATAAGGATTATGTGCCTCAGAAAACAGAGGTTGTAAATGGCATGACGGTAACCTATCGAATGGTGGATGACTCCGTTTATTTAGCATCTTGGGAACATGAGGGACAGAACCATGTGTTCCTATTTAATGAGCCTATTTCTATTGAACGGGCTAGAGAAATGATTAAATGCGTAGGGATAAGTTGAGTTACTTATTGTACTATCTTTTTGAATATGATTAGTTTATTATATAAATATAAAGAGAGCCAATTAAACTGATTAGGGTGTTAGGCTCATCTAAAATTTGATAAAACTATGATGGCGCCTAACGTGTTAGAGGAATGCACTCCTCTATACGTTAGGCGTTTATCGTTGTACTATTTGACTAGTGTAATGATAGTGAATACTGATAACAGAATTATGATAATTACATAGGTGTTTAGAAAGAACGAAGCTTTTATGAAACTAGAAAATTACAAGATTTCAAAGCTACCATATATAGAAAATGGTAGTAATGAAATTATGAAAAAATACCAAATACGCACACAATATGAAACGGAACCGCCTCATGG
>JAIITD010000168.1 GCA_022737715.1 Veillonella sp. | reverse complement strand
CCTTCAGGCTTAATCGCCTCTGTATGAGGCAAAAACCAAATAATCAGACCTACCAAAACGGTTAAGGCCGCTCGTGTCCATGTACTCATAGTCCCTCCAAAAACTCCTTAATCTTAGGATTTTGACGCAATGTTTCCATTTGTTCATCACTCAATAATTTAACCTTATCTCGGTCTTTATTGACAAGGCAGAAAAATCCTATATAGTCTCCCTTATTAGCTCTAAATTGATGAATTGTATTACCTGGGATTTCAATAAAGTCCCCTTGTGCTACATCATAAATTTCATCGCCTAGTAACAGCTGACCTTTACCACGGCCAATCATAACCATGTGCGTATGCTCATGATACTCTAACGTAGAGTACCCCCCTGGCAAGCATTCAAAATAACGGAATTGACAAGGAATGTCATACGCCCCATCATATAAAACTTGACGTGTTACATCTTTAAAAGGACTACCATCTTGCTTGTACACCAAGGTATCGACGCCATCCCATTTGTAATTTTCCGGATTAAACTTGCGTATCATCTCATCACCTCACAATACAAAAAAGGCTGTATCGAAACGATGTTTCAATACAGCTCTATGAATTCGATTATTTAAAGAGACGTTTAATCGTACCTAATAAACCATGGCTATGTTTACGTACACCATCCGCCACGGATTCTACATCAAATCCAGTTCGTTCAATAGCTGTTGTAATCGTTTCAACAGATACCTTTGCTGGATCAAAGGATACAGTAGCTGTTTTTTCTGGCAAATCAACTTCGGAGCTAAGTACGCCTTCTAAGCCTAATGTAGCACCTTCTACTGTTTCCTTGCAGTTATTACACATCATACCAGGTACTGTGAATACCTTTGTTACAACGCCATTATCTTCACCACAACCGCAATCTTTGCACATAGTAATACCTCCTAATCGTTAGCTTCCTTATGTTTTTCATCATTTTTAGCCCCAGCTGTCACATCGATAGTGGTAGCAGTTTTAACAGCTTCCTTTGTTTCATCGACAGCCTTTTTAGGGCCAGTAAGGGCATCTTTAAATTCATTGATTCCCTTGCCAATCGCTTTACCCACTTCAGGCAATTTACCAGGTCCGAAGATAACTAGAGCAATCACTAAAATAACTATTAATTCAGGTGTTCCTATAGACCCCATTTGTATCTCCTTTATATTTACTTAATACTACATACATCAGTGTACATCATTATACGCATCTTTGTCCACATACCATGTCATAGGTTCTTGTGAAAGCACCGCCCCAGGCAGTACACGACCAATTCGTTTATCCCATGATGTATCTTCATAATCCTCACGTTGGTACAAGACCTTTGTAAGGGCTGTCCGTTTACTTTCACCAGTTACAGTAAACCAAACGACATCTGTTTTTGCTAAAAATGAAAAGGTCATGGAAATGCGCTCCCACACCTTACCATCCTCAACGGCTACAACATTTCGATCCGCCACACGCAACGCATGAGAACCTGCAAATAGCCCTGCTGTATGGCCATCTTCTCCAAGATCTAGAATAGCTAAATCAAGGCCCGATTTTTTACATGCCTTAAGAACATTGCCTACCTCTTTTTCATATTCCTCAGCCGCTTCTATAACGGTTTTAGAATTGGTATTAATCGGTAAAAAATGAGCAGCGCCCTTCGCCTTGCAGAGCAGATATGGTTTTACCCGATTGAAATAATTATCCTCGTGAGACTGAGGCAAAAATCGTTCATCTGTCCAAACAAAAAATATTCGTTCCCAATTAACACGCTCAATGTATTCTGGGGAATTTAAGATTTCCAGCAAACCATTAATGACCGTTCCTCCAGTGATACCAACTATGCACGTTTCAGTACGAGTAATTTCTTCATTGGTGAAAGCAATAAAATCTTCCGCCAATGCAAGGACCACTTCACTAGGACCGTCATAACATTTAATTGTATCTTGAGCCATAAAATATGGACCTCCTAAAACTATTTCAATAGTTCTATTATAAACGTTTTGTCAACGTAATGAAAGAAAAAACCGATATAACACAATATATGTGCCATATCGGTTCTAATTATACGCGTATGTTGTGCCAGTTTACCTAATAATTCATACAATATCTTGTATCAATATTACTTTTGCCCAAATTTAGGACGACGACGTTCTGTAAAGGCAAGAACGCCTTCTTTAAAATCTTCAGAAAGTCCTAATTCACATTGGTTTTCGACTTCAAATTTCTTGTATTCTTCCCAGCCGGCTAAGAAGCTTTTCCACATCATTTCCTTCATAACACGATACGATTTCGCAGGGCCTTTCGCTAATTTTTCAACAACACGTCGTGTAGCAGTCTCTAAATCCTCTGGTTCACATACTTTATATACAAAGCCAAGTTCTTTACCTTTTTCAGCAGATACGGCTTCACCAGTCATAACGATATGCATAGCACGGTTCATGCCAATGGATCGAGTCAACAAGAACAAACCACCTGCATCTGGAGCAAGACCTACGTTTACGAAAGCTTGGATAAAGCGTACATTGTTAGCCGCTACAACAAAGTCTGCAGCTAACGCCATGTTGAACGCCGCACCTGCTGCAGCGCCTTGAAGGCTCATGATAACAGGTTTAGGTAAGCGTTTCATAGCCATAGAAATTTGAGCTACAAGCTCAACAATTTCAAATAAAGACTCTGTATCACCATCATTTACAGCCCGTTCCATTTCTGTTAAATCGCCACCAGCAGAGAATACCTTACCTTCAGCATTGATGAGCAAAGCACGAACACTTTCATCATTATGTGCGTTATCTAAAACCTCAAGGATTTCCTTGCACATCTCGATATTAAAACCATTCGCCACTGTAGGCCGATTAAATGTCAACGTACCAATGCCGTTGTCCACTACGTATTGAATTGTATTATAAATCATATGAGTTCTCCTATATGAAAATCTGTTTTCGAAAAAATTCGATTATATATTTCTATTATAGGGGAATTAATTATAGATGTAAATGTAATCTTATAATCACAAAACAATACTATGTACCCTTTAGCAACCCACGTTAGTATAACAAACCTTTGGTGCGTAAGTATCGCTCAGCAACATCATGAGGTTTCTGTCCTTCCGATTC